>CAZGRF010000151.1:0-8108 GCA_964527825.1 uncultured Pirellulales bacterium | reverse complement strand
CGGTGCGAACCGGCGGCCTGCACCGAAGCGCCGCTGACGGCAGGCAGAAGGACTCCGGCGGCGGCCATGCTCAGAATCACCATGGCCAGCATGGCTTCCATCAATGTGAAGCCCGTTCGAGTCATCCTGCATGTCTTGCGACGGTCAATAGTCATAGTAGGCTTTCCCGTTCTCATCGGAGCCCTTGTTATCGGGTCGAATCTCTCCGGTCTCGGGTTTGCATATCCAGCCGTGGCTGTCATCGGCGGTCGCGGGAAAAGCCTGACCGTTGGCAAGCATTTGCACCGTATCAAGCCCGTTGAAGGGATTGACAGGCATCTGCGACAAGTAGGGCCCGTATTTGAAACCCGGGGTGCCTCTCGCGGCCGTCTCCCCGGTGGCCTTGCTCACCAGCGTCGCCTGATCCTCGAACGCCTCGTTGGTCGGCGCCGCACTGGCATCACCGTCGGGATAACCAGGCGAGACCTCCAGGTGGTGGCTCTTGTAGATCACCATGAACCTTCGTAAGAGATTCACGTCCGCTGCCAAAGCGCTCGACTTCGCTGCCGAACCGCTGCTGGCCATCACTGGAATCACGATAGCAGCCAGGACGCCAAGCAAGACCACCACAATCATGATCTCAACGAGTGTGAATGCTCTTGCCTTGCGCATAACTTGTCCTTTCGCTTCGTCCGCATCCGGCGGACTGTATGGGCTCACGCCCATCCTGTATTCTTGCTCCCTGTCAAAAAGGCTGACCGGCTTCGGGTCAGGGCCTCGGCGCGGTCAGCCTTGGTAAGCATGGTCATGTTCGGATCAGGCAACACGTTAGAGCGTGGCGTGATCTCCACCGGTGCCGTTGCCATCCTGGTCATAGTCGTCGTCGGCCCGGAAATCCCCAGTGGTTGTATTGAATTCCCAGCCGGAGACGTTGTCACCAATCGTGCCGTTCTCATTGATGGTGGCAAGCTGATTGAACGGATTTGTCGGGATCTGCTGGAGATAGACGCCGTACTTCGTGCCGGTAGAGGTCCCTTCGACCCAGGTCGCTCCGTCGATGTCCGTGTAGCCCGTCATAGCGACGTCGAAATCCAGTCCCCCCGCGGTCGGCAGCTTGTCATTGTGCTGGACCTTGTAGAGCTCGATCTGGGAACGTACGGTCTGCAGATCGCTGCAAAGGCTCGACAGCTTCGCCTCGGTGCTGGCCTCCGTGAATTGCGGGATTACGATCGCGGCCAGAATACCGAGAATGACCACAACGATCAGGATTTCAACCAATGTAAAACCACGTTTTGCGTTCATCTTATTGTCCTCCTCGCATCCCAAAGAAAGTGAACAGTGAAACAGGTTGATTCGTTGGAGATTTCGCTTGTTTGTCTCATGGGGCATCGTCAACGTCGACACGCCCCGCACTTGACCTCGCTTCTTGCGAGCCACAGACCCTTTCGGAGAAACACGTGAAACGATTTCGGCCTCCACAAGTGTTACATCGACGACTTGTTTGTCTGACGACGGATTCCGGAGCCCTGAAACTTGCTGGCCGGGAACGGGCCCGGCAGTCTTATCTGCGGCTCTCTTTCAGTCCAAAGAAAACATAAGAAACGCAGCCCAAGATGCAAAAAATGCAGACGCGGTTTGTGTGAAAAATGATCGGCCGGCGATCTGCCGCCACTGTGGCTCGCGCTAGGCGCGCAGCAGATCATCCATGTGAGGAGGCATGTCTCGCAGGTGAATGATTCTCGCCTGCGCACCAGCGTGCGCCAACTCGATACGGACGTGGTCGATATCGCGGATGGCTGCCTCGATTTTATCGGCCCATTCGATCAGAACGACAGATTCCGGGTAGCATAGATCGTCGAAGCCGAGCATCTCGAACTCGGCGACGGAATCGAGGCGGTACGCATCGACATGATAAATATCGAGTCGGCCCGCATATTGATTGATGAGAACGAACGTAGGACTATTGACGGCTTTGCTGTCTTTGGCGCCTGCTCCGGTTGCGATGCCTTTGATCAGATGCGTCTTTCCACTTCCCAACGGACCGACGATGGCGATGACCTCCCCTCCCTTCAACCGGCGCCCGATCTGAGCCCCCAGCTCAATCGTCTCGTGCGGCGCGTGAGATGTTATCGTCCTTTCCGCAGGCATAGATTCACTCGCTCAGATGATCGTAGCCTCCAGGAACAAGCGAGACCACCTGACGGTCGGCCGTCTGGAGCCGCATGCCCTTCGCTTCCGTCGTGTGGCCGATTCGCGTTATGGGAAGGCGACCGTGCCACGTGCTCAGAAGTCTGTCGCACTGCTCCGGCGTGAGGGTGAACAACAGCTCGAAGTCTTCCCCATCGTGCAGGGCGGCTTTGAGCGGGTCGTCGTGAAATCGGGCATCCTCCGAAATGGGAACCGATGCCGCCTCCACGATCGCACCGACGCCGCTCTGCGTACAAATGCGATTGAGGTCGGTACTGAGTCCATCGCTGATGTCCATCATCGCGTTCACTGTGACTGTCTGCGCTATCGTCAGGGCTTCGCCAACGCGCGGCTCGAATTCAAGGTGCTTTCGCCGCAGTGACCCTCCCAGTGAGCCAGTGACACATATTGCATCGCCGACCTTCGCACCGTCGCGGCGCACCGGGGCATTCTGGGCGCGCCTGCTCAGCATCGTGACGTTGACGGCGAAGGGGTGGTCGGCCCGCCATGATGTGATGTCACCGCCGATAAGGGGACAATCGTACTTGTGCGCCGCCAAAGCAATACCGGCATGAAGCTCTTTGAGCTGCCCCGTCCCGAATTTCGGCGGCAAGGCCACGGCCACCACCGCCGCAACCGGCACGGTGGCCATCGCCGCACAGTCGCTCAGACTGACGGCCATAGCCTTATAACCGACCTGCCGGAGCGTCGCCGTCTTCAGATCGAAGTGCGTGCCATCGAGCAGCATATCGGTCGTGATGAGCACGCTGGTTCCCTCAATCCGGACTTCCGCCATGTCGTCACCGATCGCAATGGGGAAATCCGCCGAGTTGACATGGCTTTGTTGCCTGAACCAAGCCGTGATTTCGTCTTCACGCGGAGTCATCGCTGCGCCAGATGTTTCTTCCAGCAGGCGATTTGCTGTCGGGTCTGCTGCGGGCCGGCAGCCCCTGCAGAAACGTAATGCTTGGTCACGTTAGCGGCACCGAGGTGTTCGTAGACATCATTCTCAACGGCTGGTGCGTGTGCCTTGAATACCTCCAGAGGCACTTGCGACAGTTCCTGTCCGCTCTTCTCGCACAGCGCCACGAGAGAGCCTACGATGCCATGAGCCTTGCGGAAAGGAACGCCTTTGCACACAAGGTATTCCGCCAGCGCTGTGGCATCTAGAAAACCCGTACGGAGGCTCGAAGCGATCTTCTCCGTCTGGAACGCGGTATGTGAGACAACCGCCTTGGCCATGTCGAGCGAAGCCCAAATCGTATCGGCCGCCGAGAATAGGTGAATCTTGTCCTCCTGCAGGTCGCGGTTGTAGCCTGACGGCTGGCCTTTGAGAATCGTCAGCATCGCGATCAGGGCGCCGTAGAGCGAGCCGGTCTTGGCCCGCATCAGTTCCAGCACGTCTGGGTTACGCTTCTGCGGCATCATACTCGATGAGGTGCAAAACGCATCGTCGATGCGAATGAAGTCAAACTCACTGGAAGAGAAGAGAATCCAATCCTCGGCGAAACGAGATAGATGAGCGCCGATGAGAGAACAGTCAAAAATGAATTCGGCGCAGAAATCCCGGTCGCTGACGGCGTCAATGCTGCTGCAGGCAATATCGGCAAAGCCCAATTGCCGGGCCGTGCTCTCTCTGTCGATGGCCAGCGTGGAGCCGGCAATCGCGCCGCTGCCCAGCGGCGAGACATTCAGGAGTTGTCGGCAGTTGCCCAAGCGGCGGAAATCCCGCTCAAACTGCTCGGCGAAGCTCAACAAATACGCGCCGATCACAATGGGTTGGGCCCGTTGCAGGTGGGTGTAGGCAGGCATCAGGTCTTCGGCGTGTCTCCCGGCCAGCGTCACCAGCGTTTCCTGGAGCAAACTGATCTTGGCCTGCAAGGTCTCGATCTCGTCCCGCAGCCACAGGCGAATGTCCGTGGCCACCTGGTCATTACGGCTTCGGGCCGTGTGCAGCTTCTCGCCCGGCGCGCCGATCTTCTTGATGAGGGCCGCTTCGATGGCCATGTGGATATCTTCGCAGCTCTTGTCGAACTTGAACTGCCCGGCCTCAATCTCCTCGCTGATTTCGATCAGACCGTTTTTGATAGCTTTGAACTCAGCGTGCGTGATGAGCTTCTGTTCGGCCAGCATGCCGGCGTGCGCGATCGAGCCGACGATATCATACTTGTAGAGACGCTTGTCGTAGGAAAGCGACTCCACATAATCCAGCGTCAACGTATCGGGCGCGGCAGCGAGCCGCTTCTCCCAGCTTCGTTGCTTCTCGGCCATTGTTGTCACTCCATGCGGAGGTATCTCCGTCGGAACTCACTGGCGCGCGTCTCGGACACGCTGCCCCATGCGCCGGCCCAACTCTTGGCACTGCGCGATCTGCTCGGGCGTCGCACGGAATTTGGCGTCGATAACGGATCCCACAAGCTCCAGTTTGGCGTCTTCGACGAACTTCGTCATGGCTGCCACGGCCCCACCGGACCATCCGTGGGAGCCGAACACTCCTACCGCACGATTGGCGATTCGCTTGATGCTCAGCAGCCGCAGCAACGCGTCCATGGGCGGGAAGACGTTGGCGTCGTACGTCGGGCTACCCAAGACAAGCCCCTGGTAGCGCCATATATCGCGGATGATGTACGACGCGTGGCTCGTCGAGACGTTGTGCATCCGGACGGTATCGAGGCCGCTGTCCGACAAGCCGCGTGCGACCGCTTCCGCCATTGTCTCGGTGTTGCCGTACATCGACCCAAACGCCACGACAACGCCCGGCTCGGCCTCATGTTGGCTCCAACGATTGTAGAGGCCGATGATGCGATGCGGGTCTTTGCGCCAGATCGGACCATGCGTGGCAGCGACCACCTTGATCTGCAAACGCTCCAGTTTCTCGATCGCTTTCCGGACCATGGGTGAATACTTACCCACGATATTGGAAAAGTATCGGAGAATCTCATCCTCAAAATGCCGGACGTCCACCTCGTCGTCGAAGATACCGCCCTCGAGCGCAGCGAAACTGCCGAATGCGTCCCCAGAAAAGAGAATACCGGCAGAAGGCTCGTAGGTCATCATCGTCTCAGGCCAGTGGACCATCGGCGTCAGAAAGAAGCGCAGTCTCCGTGTCCCAAGGCTCAGCTCATCGCCGTCGGCAACGGTGTGAACGCAATCGTCAATGCCAAAAAGGTCGGCCAGAAACTCGGCGGTCTTCTTGTTGCCGACGATGCGCATTTGGGGATAGAGCTGCTTCAGGATGCCAATGGCGCCGGAATGGTCCGGCTCCATGTGGTTGACGACAAGGTAGTCCACTGGTCGGCCTGGGCCCAACACCTTGCTCAGCTTCTGGAGGTATGCATGAACCGACAGATCCTTGACCGTGTCGATGAGGGCTGTCTTTTCATCCACGACTAGGTAAGAATTATAGGAGATGCCCCTCGGGATGGGCCAGATGGATTCAAACAGGGCCGTCCGGCGGTCATTCACGCCTACCCAGTGGACCCCGTCAACAATTGGAATCCCACACTGCACTAGGTTACCTCCCTACAGCAAGCAGAACCTGAGGTTCTCATGCCCAAATGGCCTTCAGCATCAGAGGTCTGAAGCGGCCCTGTTCTTCAGACGGCTACGATAGCGTGGGCGGCTCTAAGCGTCAAACAAAACCCTCACCATGCGTGACGCGGCCAAACAAACGACGGGTCTGAGCGCAAGTGCAGGCTTGCGGCCGGCAACTGTGCCGCATATCCTCAGAGGCCATCGCCGGATGGCAGCGGCGACCGGTTCGACAGGAACATGCGGCGTGAACTCTGGACGGCTGGACTATGACTTCACTTCTCATCAAAAACTGTAGGCCATACGACGCGAACGAAACAGAGCCGCTTTGTGCGGTTCTGATCCAACACGGCGTCATCGCGCAAATCAGTCCTGCCGGCGCAGCGGTTCCCGCCGATCAGGTGCTCGACGCTCGGGGACGAATCCTGGCGCCAGGATTCATTGACGTGCACATTCAAGGGGCGGGCGGCGCGGACGTGCTCGATGCCACACCCCATGCTCTTGAAACAGTGGCACGGACATGTGCCCGGTTTGGCGTCACCGGCTTTCTGGCAACGACCATCTACAAGCCGGGACAGGAGAACCATCACCTGCGGGTGGCCGCCGATTGCACCGGGCGAGACCTCGGCGGCGCCGAGTTGCTTGGCATTCATTTGGAGGGTCCTTTCATCTCCCCTGAAAAGAGGGGAATGATCCAGCCCGAGTGTCTGGCAGGACCGTCGATGTCGGTGCTCCAGCACATCTACGACCTAACTGCCGACTGCCTCAGGATGATGACAATCGCCCCGGAGATACCTGGAAGCCTCGAACTCCTTCCCGCCCTGGAGAGCCACGGAGTGATCGCCTCCTTGGGGCATACCCGTGCGACCTATGACGAGACTCTGCGAGGCTTTGACGCGGGCATTCGCCATGTCACACATCTGTTCAATGCCATGCCCTCCATGCATCACAGGACACCGGGGCCGCTCAGCGCCGTCTTCGAGCGCGCCGACGTAACGGCCCAGGTAATCACGGACGGCGTCCACATTCACCCCTCCATGCTTCGTCTGGCGTTGGTTGGCTTGGGCCCGAGCCGTCTCATCCCCATCACAGACGGGATGCAGGCAATGGGTCTGCCCGATGGTGTCTACACCTACGACGGTCTCGAATACGAAACCAAAGATGGGGCGGCTCGCTACCGAGACGGCACGTTGATCGGGACTGCGCTGGGGCTGAACGGCATGCTGGCGCGCCTGATTCGGTTCACCGGCTGCTCTCTGCCCGCGGCCATCAGCGCCGTGACGGAGAACACCGCCCGCCTGCTGGGACTCAGCACGAAGAAGGGCGCCGTCCGAGTTGGATACGATGCGGATTTGGTGCTGATCGAAAAAGACCTGTCGGTCGCTGCCACGATTGTGGGCGGACGGATCGTGTACCAGCGACCGGAGGATTTACACCGCTGAAGCACGCACTACATCGGCCATGATGGAAAGAGCCCGGTCGATATCGTCGGCCGTTATGCCGTAGTGCGTGACGGCTCGGATGCGTCCCGGCCCGACGCACAGCATTTTCACACCCTGACCAGCCATTCTCGCCAGAAGCGTGTCGGTCGCAGGCGTTCGGCCGGTTACCTGGAAGCAGACGATGTTTGTCTGCACGCCGTCCCGGTCGATCGACAACCCTTGCAGGCCCGCGATGCCTTGAGCCAACCGGGCAGCGTTGTCGTGGTCTTCTTGGATCCTGTCGATCATCCGTTCGAGGGCAACGATGCCCGCGGCGGCGATGATCCCCGCCTGGCGCATGCCGCCACCCAGTACCTTGCGAATCCGGCGGGCTTCAGCAATGAAGGTCTTCGAGCCACAGACAATCGATCCCACGGGCGCCGAAAGCCCCTTGGAAAGACAAAGACTGACCGAATCCACACCCTGCATCAGGTCTTTAACGTCAACGCTCAGCGCAACGGCCGCGTTGAAGACACGAGCGCCGTCTAAATGGACGGCCAGACCGTGCCGTCGGGCAAGCCCAGCAACCTCGTTCGTGTAGCCCCCAGTCAGGACGGCGCCGCCGCACCGGTTGTGCGTGTTCTCAAGACAGACCAGTCGCGTCCGAGGAAAATGGACGTTGTCGGGCCGAACGGCCGCTTTCACGTCTTCCAGGCGCAACGTGCCGTCCGGTTGGTTTGGAACCGTGTGCGGATGAATCCCTCCTACCGCAGAGATTCCCCCTGCCTCATAGTAGAACGTGTGGGACTGATCCCCGAGAATGACCTCATCGCCTCGCCCGCAATGAGTCATAATTGACACGAGATTGCCCATCGTGCCGCTGGCCACGAGGAGGCCCGCCTCTTTGCCCACACGGTCCGCCGCCATCCGCTCGAGCTTATTCACCGTCGGGTCTTCCCCAAACACATCGTCCCCGAGCCGGGCGTGGTA
>CAZGRF010000150.1:0-8181 GCA_964527825.1 uncultured Pirellulales bacterium | reverse complement strand
TCTACGGGCTATTCATGGGACTATACTCCGTGCTCACGCGGACGCCGCCGTGCTTTGCCCAGTTGTTCGCGTCGGCGGTCAAGGTGCCCGCTCTGTTCATCCTGACGCTGGTCGTGACCTTCCCGTCTCTCTATGTCTTCAGCGCCCTGTTGGGCGTCCGGCTGGGGCCGAAGGACACGCTGCGGCTGATCCTGGCGCCGGTGGCGGCGAACCTGGCGGTGCTGGCCTCGTTGGGGCCCATTACGGGCTTCTTCACGCTCAGCACCTCCAGCTATCCTTTCATGAAACTGCTGAACTTCGTGTTCTTTGCCGTTTCGGGATTCATCGGGCTGAGAGTTCTGCTCACTATGCTGTCCCGCCTTGAGGCTGCCCAGGCCGAACCGGTCCCGGCGCGAGACGATCCCGCTGCGAGCGGTGAGAGCAGTGCTCCCGGCCAAACCGGATCGGCAAAGCTTGCGTCCACACCACCCCGGCAAGAGAGGAGCGTGGCGCGCACGACGTTTCAGGTTTGGCTGGTCATATACGCCCTGGTGGGAGCGCAAATGGGCTGGGTGCTTCGCCCGTTCATTGGGGCGCCGGATCTGCCGTTCGAATTGTTCCGGGCCCGTGAAGCGAACATCTTCGTCGATGTGGTCCGCACGATTGGCGCTCTCTTCGGTCGATAATGCGTGTCTTCTTTCGAGCCATTGACGATTTTCTGCGCGGACGGGGTGTTTTTGCGGTCGATGCACCGTTGTCCCGCCGTCTGCGGTGGTTGTTCATCCTTCTGGTTGTCTGCGGCCTGTTCTACGGCGCTGTGATGGGAACCTACAGCGGCCTGGCACCCGGGCGGTTCCATCAGTTGCTCTATTCGGGCCTGAAGGTGCCCTTGTTGCTGCTCGTCACTTTTGGCCTTTGCCTGCCGAGCTTCTTCGTCGTCAACACGATAGCCGGACTGCGGGATGATTTCGGCCAGGCGCTGCGGGCGCTGGTGGCGACCCAATCGTGTGTCACGGTCGTATTGGCCGGGCTGGCTCCCGTCACCGCCTTCTGGTATCTCTCGTGCGCCGACTATCGTCTGGCCGTGTTATTCAATGGCGCCATGTTCGCGGTGGCCAGTGTCGCGGCCCAGATCGTCGTCCGGCGCTACTACGGCCCACTGATCGGCCGTTCGGCGCGTCATCGGCAGTTGCTCTGGGCCTGGTTCTTTCTCTATGCCTTTGTCGGCATACAGATGGGTTGGGTGCTGCGGCCGTTCATCGGCGATCCCGATCTGCCGGTGGCGTTCTTTCGCTCCGGCGCGTGGGGCAATGCGTATGTCGTGGTGGGCAGGATGATCGTAGAGTCGGCGCGGCGCCTGGCACCGGACCCGCTGCTCTGGGCCTTGTGGATCTGGGCGATAGCCCTGCTTGTTGGTCTTATCGTTGTCTTTCTGCGCTTCTTCTCACCGCGAGGGAGAGAATGAAGCCGCCGAGCCAGCCACACATTTGACGCCGCGGTAGCACAGCCTGCTCAAGGAAAGCCTATGCAAACGCGACAGGAATTCCACGGTGACAAGAAGCTTCCGCTGAAGTCGCCTTTCGCAAAGATCGAGCGGAGGTTCATTGACTACTGGACGCCCAGGTTCCCAAGGTGGATCGAGGGATATCATCTGACCCTGATGACGATCCTCTGGAGCGGGGGATTGATTTTGTTCGGCTGCCTGGCGCGGGGCAACCTGCACTGGCTTTGGCTTTCGTCGGTCATGCTGTTCATGCAGTGGTTCACCGATTCGTTCGACGGCGCGCTCGGACGATACCGCGACACCGGCATCCCCAAGTGGGGCTATCACATGGACCATTTTCTGGATTTTGTGTTCATGTGCTCGGCTCTGGTCGGCTACGCATCGCTCTTCGATGGCTGGGCGAGAACGTTGTTTCTAATCCTGATCCCTATCTTCGGCGCGCTCATGGTCAATTCCTATCTGTCGTTCGCGGCCACGAACGAGTTCAAGATCACTTTCTTGGGCATGGGTCCCACGGAGATCAGGCTCGCGCTGATCTTGCTCAACACCGCCATCATCTGGTTCGGCACCGCCTTCGTGGAGAAGGCACTGCCCTTTGTGCCGGCCGTCGGCCTGATCGTCTTGGCAGTGGTTGTCTACCGAACGCAGAAGTACGTCTGGCGCATCGACATGGACGACAAGCGGCGAAGGCGGAAGGGGCCGGAATAGCTGAGGCGGTCACCGACCGAATTTCGGTTGATGGAAGGGCCGTAGCGTGGTAAAAGGGCGCGCGGCCGTGAGGGAACGCCGAGCGGCTGAAGTACCGCGAGCGTGGCGGAATTGGCAGACGCGCCAGGTTTAGGTCCTGGTGTCCTTTGGACGTGGAGGTTCGACTCCTCTCGCTCGCAGTGGCCACAGACGATCGTGCGGAGCGCGCGACGCATCCCGCAAGACGCACGACGATGATTATCGAGGGGCGAAAATGCTACGGGGATATTTCGAACTCGACGCGCGGCACACGAGCCTGAGGATCGAAGTGGTGGCCGGCATCACCACCTTCCTGACGATGGCGTACATCATCTTCACGAACCCCAACATCCTCGAACCGACCGGGATGGACAAGACGGCTCTCATCGCCGTGACTTGCATCATCTCGGCCCTGGCCACGATCCTGGCGGGCGTTGTGGGCAAGGCCCCCATTGCCATGGCGCCGGGATTGGGTCTGAATTCGATCTTCGCGCTGCTCGTGGTCTCGGGAAAGATGGATTGGCAGACGGCCTTGGGCGTGGTGTTCCTATCGGGCTTGTTCTTCCTGCTGCTGACGCTGGTCGGGCTTCGTAAGAAGATCGTCGAGGCGATCCCCACGTCCTTGATCTCGGCCATCGGCGTCGGCATTGGGCTATTCATCACGTTCATCGGGCTGACGGACCTCGGTGTCATCGTCGCCAACGAGTTCACGATGGTCTCGGCCGGACCGATTACTCCTAAGGTGCTCATTGGGCTGGCGGGTTTGTTGACGATGGTGTTCCTGGAGAGCCGCAATATCCGCGGGTCTCTGTTGATTGGCATCGCGGTCTCGACTGTGCTGGCGGCCGCGACGGGGCAGGTCGAAGTGCCTGACCATGTCGTCTCGATGGATGTCAACATCCGTCCGATTGCGTTCAAGCTGAATGTCCTTGGCGCCCTGAAGTGGGGTTTCATGGGAAGCATCTTCACGCTGATGTTTGTCGACATGTTCGACAGTATCGGGACACTGGTGGCGTGCTGTCACCAGGCGCAGATGCTCGACGAGCGCGGCAAAATACGAGGCCTGGACCGGTTGCTGGGCGTCGATGCCGTGGCCACCATGGCGGGCGCCGTCCTCGGCACGTCCACGACGACCTCATTCGCTGAATCGGCCTCCGGCATCGAGCAGGGCGGCCGGTCCGGGCTGACGGCCATTGTGACGGGAATTCTCTTTCTACTGGCCCTGCTCTTCATCCCCATCGTCCAGATGGTCCCGAAGTACGCGACGGCGCCGGCGCTGATCATGGTGGGCTTGTTCATGATGAAGGAGGTCAAGCGGATCGACTTTGGCAACGTGGCCGAAGCGTTTCCATCCTTCATCATCATGGTGATGATCGCACTGAGTTACAGCATCAGCACCGGTTTGGCGTTTGGGTTCATCTCTTTCGTGGTCATCAACCTCGTCTCCGGAAAACTCGGGCAGATCAAGCCGGCTATGTGGGTGATTGCGGCCCTGTCGCTGGTGTTTCTGAGCCTGGAGCAACTGCCCGACCTTTTCGAGCGGCTGCGCGGGCTGGTCTGACATCTGTGCGCCCTGCGCCGGGCCACGGCGCCGCGCCCGGCTTCACACCGACAGACCGGCAACGGTCGCAGAGGGGGATGGCGACGGCGAGACAGCGGTCCACAACCGTTTTCGGGCCTTCCAAGCGGGCAAATAGCAGGATAGTTACAAAAATAAGCCTTACAACATTACCCATTTTACCGATCTTCATGCATAATAGTGACAGGGCAACCTGTCGTGGTGTTGCCGTGCGCATGGTCTGGGGCACCGTCGGGAGACAATGGGACTCGACCCACGGATAAGTCAGGATTGGGAAATCGCGGAAGCGGCCGAGGAGCGCATGAAGCCAATCGACCGGCTCGCCGCCGAAATGGGGCTCAGCGGCGACGAGTTGATACCCTATGGGGCCAAGCTTGCCAAGGTGGATTACCAGAGGGTGCTGGAGAGGCTCGGCGCTGGCCCGTCCGGCAAATACATCGACGTAACCGCCATCACACCAACACCCTTGGGCGAAGGCAAGACGACCACCACGCTCGGCCTCATCGAGGGGCTCGGGCAGCTCGGCAAGCGAGTCTGTGGTGCGATCCGACAGCCCAGCAGCGGGCCGACATTCAATATCAAAGGATCCGCCGCCGGCGGCGGTCTGGCCCAGTGCATCCCTCTGACCCCGATCTCGATTCGCTTCACGGGCGACATCGACTGTGTGACCAACGCTCACAATCTGGCTATGGTTGCGTTGACGGCCCGGATGCAGCATGAGCGCAACTACGATGACGCTCGATTGGCGCAGCGCCGTCTGAAGCGGCTTGATATTGATCCGGATCGCATTCAAGTCGGCTGGGCGATGGACTTCTGTGCCCAGGCCCTCCGGAATATCCGCATCGGCCGCGGCGGCAAGATGGATGGCTTCGAGATGGACTCAGGTTTTCGGATGGCCGTCGCCAGCGAGGTGATGGCGATCCTTTCGGTGGCCAGAGACCTGCGCGACCTGCGGGAGCGCATCGCGCGCATGGTAGTGGCCTACGACAAGAAGGGCGGCGAGGTCACCACCGGCGCTCTCGAAGTCGATGGCGCCATGACGGCCTGGCTCGTTGATGCGATCAACCCCAATTTAGTGCAGACCCTGGAGGGTCAGCCCGTTTTCGTCCACGCTGGACCTTTTGCTAACATCGCCATCGGGCAAAGCTCGATCATTGCCGACCGGCTGGGGACGAAGCTGGCCGACTATCATGTCACCGAAAGCGGTTTCGGCGCCGACATCGGCTTCGAGAAGTTCTGGAATCTCAAATGTCGCATGTCCGGTTTGGTCCCCCATGCCGTTGTCATCGTAGCCACGATACGTGCGTTGAAGATGCACGGCGGCGGTCCGCACGTTGCGGCCGGCGTGCCTCTCGCACCCGAGTACACCACCGAGAACCTTGCCTTGGTCGAGGCCGGGTGCGAAAACCTCCGGGCCCATATCGACATCGTTGCCCGGAGCGGCGCCAGGCCCATCGTATGTGTCAACAGCTTTCATACGGATACCAAGGCGGAGGTCGATCTCGTCAAGAGGCTTGCGGAGGCCGCGGGGGCGCGCGCCGTCATTTCCGAGCACTGGCTCAAGGGCGGCGCGGGAGCCATCGAATTGGCCGAGGCGGTGATTGAGACCTGCGAGGAAGAAAACCACTTCAAGTTTCTCTACGATTTGAGCATGCCGTTGCGCCGGCGGATCGAGCTGATCGCGAAGGAGGTCTACGGAGCCAAGGGTGTGACCTACACCGACGGTGCCCTCGAAAAGGCCAAGAGGCTGGAGGCGGAGTCTCTCGGCACACACCTTGGCACCTGCATGGCCAAGACGCAGTTGAGCCTGTCCCACGACCCCGAGTTGAAGGGACGGCCGACCGGCTGGACGCTGCCCATCAATGACATTCTCGTGTACAAGGGAGCGGGCTTCGTCGTCCCCGTCGCCGGCTCGATCAAGCTCATGCCCGGCACAGGCTCAGACCCTGCCTTCCGCCGGATCGACGTCGACGTCAGTACGGGCAGAGTCAGAGGGCTCTTCTGATTGACGATTTGCGATTGACGACTTACCATTTGGGGGCGTGTCGAGCGCATCGTCGCTTCGTTGGAAACCGGGAACTGCAAATCGTGAAAGAGCGCAGATGACAGCACGGATCATTGATGGCAAGCAGGTGGCGGCCGACATCCGGGCCGAGCTAAAGCAAGAGGTGGCCAGGCTGAAGGAGCAGGGGATCGTGCCCGGCTTAGGCGTCATCCTGGTGGGCGACGATCCGGCGTCCGTGTCCTACGTGACCGGCAAGGAGCGCACCTGCGACGAGCTTGGGATCTACTCCGACCACCACCATCTGCCTGCGGAGACTTCGCAAGCCGATCTGGTGCGGTTGATTGAGCGGCTGAACCAGGATTCGCAGATCAACGGCATTCTGGTGCAACTGCCGCTGCCGAAGCATCTCAATGAGTTGGAGGTAGTCTTCGCCATCGATCCGGCCAAGGACGTGGACGGCATCCATCCCGTCAGCGTCGGCAAGATGGTGACCGGCCAGAAGGCGTTCCTGTCGTGCACGCCGCATGGCGTGCTCCAACTGCTGCTCCGCAGCGGCGTTAAGATCGAAGGTTCGCATGTGGTCATCGTTGGACGCAGTAGTCTGGTCGGAAGGCCGCTGGCTAACATGCTGATCCAGAAGCGCCCGACCGGCAACGCCACGGTGACGATCTGTCACACGCGCACGAGGGACCTGGCCCATCATACGCGCCAGGCGGATATTCTGGTTGCGGCTGCAGGGCACCCGCGCACGATCACCGCCGACATGGTCCAAGACGGAGCGGTCGTTATTGACGTCGGCGTCAACCGCATCGAGGACGCCACCAAGAAGAGAGGCTATCGGCTCGTCGGCGACGTGGATTTCGAGGCGGTCAAAGAGAAGGCTTCGCTGATTACCCCGGTTCCCGGCGGTGTCGGGCCCATGACGATCACGATGCTGATGGTCAACACCGTAGAATCAGCGAAACGCGCGGTCGGCATGGACAGCACGTGACGTGGCTGGGTCTATCCCCACACCTTCTGCAGCACGATCCCCGTGGTGATCAGTACCAGGCCGACAACGGTCGAAGGGAGAATCTCTTCTCCGAGCACCAGGGCAATGACCACCAAGGACAGGAATGGAACCAGATAGATGAGATTCACCACGTGCGCGGTAGTCTTGGCCAACCTCAGGGCGCGCAGCCAAACGAGGAAGGTGATGCCCATTTCGAAGAGCCCCACGTAGATGCCTCCTGCGAGTCCCTGCCAGTTCGGTTGCTCGACTCTCCCGAGCAGCAGAAGCAGCCCGAGAATGTAGGCGGAAGCGAATAGGAAGTTGAGGAAGAGGCGCACGGCTTCGTCTTGCTGATCTCGCGTGTTGTAGATCCAGTATAAAGCCCAGATGACGGTGGTACTCAGGGCCAGCGCCACGCCGGGCGCACTGCTGAAGTGGAAACCGAGAATGTCGGTGGGCCGACGGATATGGAGCGCGACAACCGCGACGCCGGCGAAGCTGATGACGACAGCCAGGATACTCCTGGGTCTGATCCGCTGGCCCAGCAGGGGGATCGAAAGCAGGACCAAGATCAGCGGCCAAACGAAGTTGATCGGCTGTGCCTCTTGTGCGGGCAGAAGCGCATACGCCTTGAACAGGATCACGTAGTACAGGAAAGGATTCAGAAAGCCGAGTCCGGCCGACCAGAGGTAATCTCTCTTGGTGAACGTCTTCAACTGGCCCAGCTTGCCCGTGGCGGCCAGGAAGATGAAGAACACGGCTGCCGAAGTCACGGAGGCGAAGAGCAGCAGTGACAGCCCGCTGATGTGTCGCAAGGAGAGCTTGAATGCGGAGGCCGACGTCGACCAGAACAGCACCGCCACCAGCGCATAGAGATAGGCAAGGTTGTGCCCTCGTGACATGTGGCAGCGGCAACCTCTGATCGCAGATGGTCGGCCTCGATCTGGGGGAGGGCCGGTGTCGAAACGGCCGAAAGAAGGCTGTATTGGCTTCACCGGCTGGCCGCCTTGAGAAACTGCTTGATCTCCTGCTGCTGAGTGAGGACGGTGATTTCGAGGTCGTAGGTTCGGCTCCTGCCCGGGGCCAGATAGATCAGTTTCTTCTGTTTGCGTGCGGCACTCTGGCCGACGGGGAAATTGGTCGCGGGCTCCAGACCCGTGACGTATTCGCCCGGTCCCCAGTGCTGCCAGTTGGCCATACACGGCAGTTGCCTCTTCTTGTACTTCGTCGCCACGGCCAGGTTGAGCTTGGCGTTGTAGAGGCCGATCATGCACATCCCGTTTTTGTCAGAGGTGACGTCGATGAAGGCACAGGCCTCGCCGCCGCCCCGATGGACCTTCAGCGGCTTCTGACAGATGCGGTAGTTGCGCTTGTCATTGAAGATGGCGTTGTCCATA
>CAZGRF010000149.1:0-8203 GCA_964527825.1 uncultured Pirellulales bacterium | reverse complement strand
GTGTGGGTCAACGACGACGGCCGGTTCATCGAGTCCTCGGTCCGCAGCGCCTGGAGCAACGTCGGCCAGGGCATTCTGCTGACCGCCACCATTCTCTTCTTCTTCCTGTACAACATCCGCTCGACGCTGGTGGTGGCCATCACCATGCCGCTGACCATCGTAATCGGTCTGTTCTTCATGCAAATGGCCGGCTATACGCTGAACACCTCGACCCTGATCTCTATCGGCATGTCCGTCGGCATTCTGGTGACCAACTCCATCGTCGTGCTGGAGGCCATTGCCAAGCGGCTCGACAAGACAGGCGACCCCAAAGAGGCCGCCCGACTCGGCAGCAAGGAGGTGGCGGTGGCCGTGCTGGCCAGCGCCGGGACGAATATTGTCGTGCTTTTTCCGATTGCCACGATGGGCAGCATGATCGGGCTGTTCATGAAGCCGCTGGCCATAAGCATGCTCATCATGACGGCGGTATCGCTGTTCATTTCGTTCACCCTGACACCGATCATCTGTTCGGTATTGCTAAAGCCCGTCGGCGCCAATAGAAAGGGCGCGCTGGCCCGCATGGAAAGCGGCTTCAACCGGATGCTCGGCGGGGTCATCGCAGGGTACCGGGCCGTGCTGCGTTTCAACGAGCGGCACCGCTGGGCCGCGTTGGGGGTTCTGGCGCTGACGATTCTGATGCTCGTGCATGCCCTGTCCTTGGCCGGCGAGGTGGGCTTCGGCTTCTTCGACGATCCCGATCAGGGAACGCTATATGTCAAGCTTGAGTACCCGACGACCTACGACCTGGAGAAAACCTTGAGCCGTGTCCGGGCCGCTGAGGACAGACTCGTCGATGTGCCCGAACTCAAGCACGTGCTCAGCTCGGTCGGCAAGGTCGAAGGCGTCATCGGGCAATCCAGCGAGGGTGTCTATCTGGCGCAGCTCCTTCTGATCTTCAGCGATCGCGACAAGAGAACTTTGTCCATCTCGGACCTCCAAAATACGGTCCGGTCGCGGCTGGCGGGCTATCCCGAGTGCATCCTGACCGTGACCCAGCCGACCGTCATCGGCGGCCAGAACACCGACATCGAGCTGGAGATTGCCGGTCAGGAACTGGCGACACTGGACACACTGGCCCTGCGTACGCAGGCGTTGGCCCAGGGCCTCGGAGGCTTTGCGGATACCGACACGACCGTCCGCACCGGCAAGTCTGAACTGGCGGTCTTGCCCAGACGCGCCGTCCTGGCCGATCTGGGCGTCCCGGCGGTCGGGCTCGGTATGACGCTGCGGGCCAATCTCGAAGGCCTCAAGGCCGGCACGTTCAAGCGCGGTGACCGCAACTTCGACATCGTGGTCAAATTGGCCGACCGGGACGGGACGGATCAGATTCCCCAGTTCCTGTTCGCCGGGGCGCCGGGTCAGCCGGTGGTGCTCTCGAACCTGGCCACGATCGAAGCGCGCGTGGCCCCGATCCAGATCACGCGCAAGGACAAGCGTCGTGTCTCGAAGGTCTTCGCCAACCTGGGGCCGGGTCTGCCGCTGGGCACTGCCGTCGATCTTCTCAACAACGGCATCAGCACCGAGGGCCGGTTTCCCCCTGGATATGACCACAAGTTCTCCGGGATGTACGAAAGAATGGCCGAAGCCAACACCGCCTTCGGCGAAGCCGGCCTGATCGCGGTCGTCCTCGTGGTGCTGACTCTGGCCGCCATTCTGGAGTCCTTCAAACAGCCCTGGCTGATCCTCGTGACGATCCCGCTGGCACTGATCGGCGTGATGTGGGCGCTGGCGTTGACCGGCTACAGCATCTCCATGTTCGTCCTGATGGGCTTCGTGATGATGATGGGCATCGTGGTCAACAACGCCATCCTTATCATGGACCAGCTCAACGTGCACGTGGCCGAGGGCATCCCGCGGCACAAGGCCATGATCACCGCCGCCTGCGAGCGGTTCCGTCCGATTGCCATGATTACCCTGGCCGCGGTTTTGGGTATGCTTCCCTTGGCCTTGAGCAAGGGCATTGGGGCGGAAATACGAAACGGCGTCGGCATCGCCTCCGTCGGTGGCATCCTCATTTCAGGTATTCTGACCCTGGTTATCATGCCGATCCTGTACGACCTGTTCACGCGAAAAGGCAAAGAAACCAAGTAGGGTCAAGGCAGATATTAAGGCATTGGGCGGATCAGACGGGCTGCCTTCTTGAGAAGATGCTTTCCCAGCCATAACACTCAGCGGCTGCGAGGAGTCTCCTGTCCGGATCGACGACGACGGCATGTCCGGCCTGACGCAACAAGGAAACGTCTGAAAAGGAATCCGCGTACGCGTAACTCTGTGAGAGATCAATGCCATGGTGCGCCGCATAATCCGCGACGACCTCGGCCTTCACGTCACTCACGATGTTTTTGCCTGCGATTTCGCCACGATAGATACCATTGGCGTGAGAGAGTCTCGGGCACAAGACGGCCTCAGCACCAAGCAGCGCGCCCAACGGCGCCACCACGAAATCCAGCGTGCCGCTGACGAGCACAATCCGATCGCCTCGCGCACGGTGCTCCTCGGCTCGGCGTAGCGTCTCAGGGATCACGCGGGGCATGAGGACGTCTCGAAAACAATGCTCGGCTGCCTCCTGAATCTCCGCCACCGAGAAACCGCGATACTGACGATAGAAGCTCCGGTTGAACCGGCGCCGGTCGATTCGATCGAGCAGGAGCCAGTAGGGGCCGCACAGCAACATGGCAAGGAGCTTGGGAAGCCTCTGCGCCGGCGAACGAAGATGTTTCACAAAGTAGAGGTAGTAGACGATGGAATTGGCGCGGACCAGGGTCCCGTCCACGTCAAAGAAGGCGGCAACCGACGTCATAGGCCCTGCTCGGCCAATTCGACTCGTCTCGCCGCCTCGTTGCTTAGCGCCTCGACACTCGACATCAGTCTACTCGTAAACTCCTCTGCGTTTCGAGAAGTAATCGCTCGCAGGCGGTGGAATTCGTCCGAAGACAATCGTCCACGCGACCATCCTTAATCGAGCCAATAGGAAATCCAACATCATCCAGCAAAGCCAATCATACCCCAGAGATATGACGGTGTTCAAGAGACGAGATCAAAAACGCAACGTACGCGAACCAGAAGCCTCTCGTATCCTCCTTGCGGCGTGAGGCTGCTTGTAGTATTGTCTCCACATGGATACCGAGCCTATGCAAGCGCACAGCGGACCGACGTGGTTGAGATGGGGCCGAGCCCTGTACCGCGTACTGGCGCCGCGCGCCCATAGCGTCATCATATTCGCGGCGTTGTTCTGCAGCCTCGCGGTCAAGCTCTACCACGCGATCAAGTACGACCTGGTGCGCGAGTACCCCAGTTGGATTCTCACGGATATTGCGGTCTTGGTGACGATCGAACTGGTCCTCACGCTGGTCTGCTGTCGCTGGCCGAAGAGATGGGTCCTGCGCACGGCCACGACGGTCGCCGCGGTGGTCTGCACCTGGTCAATTATGAACGCCGGCTGGATGATTCGCACGGGCACGCAGATTCTGCCCATGGAGCTGCTGCCGCTGTTCCGCGACCCGCTCAACGCGCTCCCGCAGGTCGGGAAGAACCTCGCAACGACACCGATAGCGGCCACCATATTGCTTCTGCCCAGCGCGTTGGCGCTCGCCTTCTTCTTCTGCGTGCTGGCCAGGCCCGTGCCGCCCAGGTTCGAGCGCAGGGCCTTCACCGTGAAGATCACCGCCTCGATAGCCGTCGTGTGCGTGGCTCTGATCGGCTACGCCGCCGCCAGGACCTTGGGCTCGCCGCCGATCGCCGGCGCGGGTGTTCGCTTCAATTGTCAATCCCGCGCCGTTCTCGCGTTTCTCCTGCCGCGGTATCGACACTTGGTCAAAGAAGACTTCAGCAAAGCCACGCGCCGACTGCCGAGCGCCGACCAAACGCCGATCGCGTTCAAGTCTCGGCGGATCAACCACAATATCGTGATCGTCGTCCTTGAGGGGATCCAATATAGCTGTACTTCCCTGGCAGCCAATCACATCGACGAAGCGGGCCAGATCTCTACCGGAGAAGGCGAGCCCACCCCCTACCTAAGGACACTGGCGGCGCAGGGGGTGTCATTCACTCAGGCGCGCTCGATCGTGACCCATACCACCAAGGCTCTGTTCGCGTTGCTGACGGGACGCGTCCCATCGGCGTGCCAGGATATCGCCGAGACCATCCCCGTCGCGACGCCTTACGCCAGTCTCGCCACGATTCTGAGCAAAGGCATGGGATTCCGCACAGCCTTCTTCCAATCCGCCAAAGGCACTTTCGAGGCCCGGCCGGGACTGGTCTACAATCTCGGATTCGACGAATTCCGGGCCCGCGAGGACCTGGCCGATCCCGACGCCTTCGTCGGCTACCTCGGTTGTGATGAGTTTGCCCTGCTCAGACCGATTGTCGAGTGGATACAAGCCGATACGAAACCTTTCCTGCTGGTGCTGATGTGCTCCGTCACGCACGACCCGTATGAAGTCCCGAGCTGGTTCGGCGACATGGCCCCCACCCCGGCCCAGCGCTACCAGCAGACGATCACCTACACCGACCGCTTCCTTGAGGCACTGGATGTTGAGCTGGCCAATCTCAATCTCACCAACAACACTGTCTTCTGCGTGGTGGGAGATCACGGCGAGGCCTTCGGCGAGCATCGCATCCAAGGCCATGAGCGCGCCGCTTTCGAGGAGGTGCTGCACATTCCCATGTGCTTGCGGGCCCCTTTGCTGATCGAACCGGGCCAACGCATCACCGAGCCGGTCAGTTCGGTCGACCTGACCCCCACGATCCTGGGCCTGCTCGGTTTCGACACTGCTGCCATCGGCTTCGACGGCGCCGACGCTCTTGGGCCTCTGCCGCGCGATCGCAGGCTCTTCTTCTCCGGGTGGATGCAGCAAAGTCCGGCCGGATTCATACAGGAGGGCAACAAGTTCATCTACGATCCCGAACAAGGCAGCGTCCTGCTCTATCGCCTCAGCACGGACCCCCTCGAGCTGGCAGGCTTTGAGCTGCCCGAGCAATTCGCGCAAGATGTCATCCAGGAGACGGTGGACTGGCGCAAAAACACGATCTTCCGACTCAGCCAGCAGCGGAGCGGACAGCAATTGCTCTTCAACTCCTGGCAGTGCAAGTGGAACGGGCGAATCGCCACCGTCAAACGCATCAAGACGGAATGATACACGCCTCAAAGCACGGAAAAAACAATCGACGTTGCCGCAAACGGCTCCTGCGAATCGAACTGCGACTCTCTGCGCGTCAAACACGCAGAAACAATCCGCAACACGTACGCACGTGATTCTTTTGCACCCGGCATGTCGTTGTATCCCCGGAAGGATTCACAAGATACATCGACTGGGAAGCTTTTCATGAGCAGGACAAAAAGAAAATGGTGTATTTACCTTGTTTAGGCGCTTGCCATGTGCGCAGGAAACCAATATGTTGATGCTTGCGTGTCACACGTTCGTCTAATTGACAGGCCGTGCGGCACAACGGTGGAATGAGCAGGTGTACGGAGTAGGGTGGTGCGCCCGCACGCTTTGGCTCGTTCGCTGGTAGGTTCCTAACGCAGTGGACTTTGAAAACCAGGGCGGGTCGTCCTAAACTTACCAGAAGGCCATCTACCACGGAGGAGGAACAACCCGCCCTTTTTACCGCCCGAATGCAGAACCGGCTTCGGAGACGAAAGCCTCTGACGACTGGTTTTGTTCGTTGTTGTTAGGCAGAGTCGTTCCGGAGGAGGGGCGACTCTGCTCGTTTTTGTCAGCCTTGGCGAAATGGCCTCGGCCCACGACGCATCGACGACACCCGCCTCTTGACCCTCCTGACATATCCACGCGTCGCGACCCGGACCTGCCGCTCGCGGCACCGGCACGCGAACTGGTCGGGGGAAACCTCGACCTCAATCGTCGCAGCGAATCGCTTCAGCACGTGAGCCACGACTCAAGAATTCCACAATCGTTTT
The DNA here is from genome assembly GCA_964527825.1 of uncultured Pirellulales bacterium. Classification (GTDB taxonomy): domain Bacteria; phylum Planctomycetota; class Phycisphaerae; order Sedimentisphaerales; family Anaerobacaceae; genus JAFGLV01. Next base: position 2,244 of record CAZGRF010000149.1, on the reverse strand, counting down.
CTCGGCAGTCTCTCCCACCTGCCGACCATTGTATCGCGGCATCACGCAGAAGCCCGATGAGCCTAGTTCTTCTTCGCCTTGTACTCCTCCAGCTTCGCCTTCTGCGTGTCCAGCCAGGCTTGCGGCAATCGCGTTCCCACGAGAGACTTGGCCTTCTCGATGGTCTTCTGCTGGATCTCGATAGCCGTATCGAGCCGGCCGACGTTGAAGAGCATCTCGGCGTACAGCGTGAGGATGAGGGGATTGTCCTGCTCGCCTGCCTTGGCCCTTTCCAGGGCCGTGACCACGAGGGCGTAATCCGGGTTCTTCAGATCGGCGGCTGCTTGGCTGACCAACAACGCCGCGTTGAAGGCATGGTACGGGTTCTTCTCGACACGACCGCTTTCCAACAGGGTTCTCAGATAGGCAAAGGCCGCCGCTTCGTCCGTTTGCAGCAAGGCGCGGAACTTCACAGGCATCAGGTCTGATTCCATCTCGGGCTGAGCGGCCACGGCCTTGTCGACCGCGTCGACAACGGCCTGGTTGTCCTTAGCCGCAAGGGCCGCCCGGATCGGGGCCTCCAGTTTCAGACGCTTCTGCTTGCTGCGCCACTCGTTCTCCTGCCGTTCGGCCTCCGCCGGGACATCGAACGTCCCCGCGACAACCTCATCGAGCACCTTGTCCATGGTGGCGGGATGACCGATCCAGGCGATCTTGCCGTCCCGGCCGATGATGAACGCGCAGGGAATCCCGCTCCGGCCGGCAGCCTTCATCCAGGTATTCGCCATCGTTCGGTCCATCCCATCAGCGGCTACGTGGTAGTCCATCTTCTCGCCCATCTCCTCGACAAAGGGCTCCACGAGGGCGAAGATCGCCTCGTCAGTCTTCTCGGTCGGCCTTTCCCACACACTCACACCGATGACGGTGGCCTGATCGGCATGCTTGTGGGCCACCTCGGTGAGATGAGGAATCGTGACCTTGCACGGCCCGCACCAAGTCGCCCAGAATTCCACAACATAGATCTTGCCCGGCTCAAGCCGCTCGACGGGCGTGCCCTTGAGCCACTTGGCGACCTTGAGCGGCGGCGCCGGCATGGCGACCCTCAGCACCGGCATTGGCGGCGTCTCTGGAACGGCCTGGGCCTGCACGGCCCGAGGGCTTATCTTTGCGGCCGGCACGGCGTTGGGCTCCTTGGCCTCGGATTGCGCCGCCGCGACGCCTGCAAAGGTGAATACCGCCAGGGTCAAACGTGTTCTGATCTGCGTCGACGTCATGAGACACGCTCCTTCCACGCGCGAAGGGGCACCTGCGCCCCTGCGCAATTCAATCATTCTGCGTCGAACATGCCGCAGGCCGAATTATAGGCACAAGCGAGGCACACGGCAAATCGCAATGTCACCTCTGCTTTTCCTACTCACGCGCAGACCCCGGAGCTATAATGGGGGCGTTATGGAAAGGGCGGCCTACAGGATCGTGGATGCGAACTTCGCGTGATGGAGGAGTACTGCCGGTTCAGCCTGAACTGCGCCCCCTTGAGCGGCCGGGCCAAGCAGCTTCGTCACGAGCTTTCGGCAGCCGTCGGCACGCTCGACGCGGGCAGCCTCCTGGCGGCCAGAGACACGCTCCGTGACGTCGGCGTCGGCCAGCAGGTCGAGGGCCAGTCCAAACGGACCACGTTGAAAGACTCGTTTACGGCCGGCACCAAACGGTTGACCGAAGCGCTGCGGGCGCTGGCGGAAACGATTCAGACCGAGAACGCCAAGACCGCCGCGACTATCGAGCGGCTGCGCTACGCGGCCTACACGCTCGAAAAAGACATCGTACTCTTCGCCGAGCCGGCCGAGAAGTTCCGGCGGGTCCGGCTCTATGTGGTCATCACCAGCAGCCTGCCCGCCGAGGTCCTGGCGCTGGCGAGCAAGTGCGCCGCTGCCGGGGCCGACTGCATCCAGTTGCGGGCCAAGGAGATTGCGGACGACCGGCTCTTCGCGCTGGCGGTCGAGTTCGTCGATATCTGTCGCGAGATGGGGGCGTTGAGCATTATCAACGACCGCGCGGACATCGCCGCGACGGCCGGCGCCGACGGCGTGCACTTAGGCCGGAACGACCTGCCCGTCGAGCAGGCCCGCCGGCTTCAGTTGACACCGCTGATCGTCGGCAGGAGTACGCATTCGCCCGAGGAGCTGGGTGCCGCCCTCGCGGCTCTGCCGAGCTATGTCAGTCTGGGGCCGGTTTTCGCTACGCCGACGAAACCCAAGATCCCTATCG
>CAZGRF010000148.1:0-8226 GCA_964527825.1 uncultured Pirellulales bacterium | reverse complement strand
GGGCGGTATTCTCAGCCAACAGGGCGGACAAGCCTCCCACTGCAATCACGAGCCCCCGTCTCTGGAGTTGAGCTCGAAGCCGTTTCAGTGCGGACTCGATGTGCCGCGATACCGTCGGACGCGAGATGCCCAGCTCTTCGGCAAGCTCCGTCAGGGACCGGCCCTCCAGGCAGTGACGAATCACAAGCTCGCGCGTGCGTTCATCGAGATCGTTCAGGGCCTCGTCCACGTAGGGACAGACCTCTCGCCACGTCGGGTCGGGCTCGGACTTCGCCTCGGCATAGGCGTGTTCCCGCAAGCGGCGTCTCGAATCGGCGCGAATCAGATCGACCGCCTTGCCGACCGCCACTCGGTGCAGCCAGCTTGGAATCGAGCCGGTGATCTCGTGGGCCTTCTTCATCAACTGGAAGAAGGTCTCTTGGGTGGCATCCGCCGCCTTATCGGCATCGGCCAAGACGCGCAGGCACGTGCCATAGACCAGCCCGGCGTGCCGCCGCACGATCTCGGCGAACGCACCGGCATCGCCTGCACGGACAAAACGTTGTAGCAAAGCACTCTCACTGTCGGCCATTGCGATCCCCTGCCATTCTGCCCACTGTTTTCTCGACCATCGTAAGTAAGTCGACGCCAATGGGCAAAGCGTTCAGGAAATCGTGCTCGCTGGCATTACGGTATAGGCGACACCACGAGTCTCACGTTCTCCTGGCCGGCTTCGGTCTCGACTGTGCCGAAGAGAACACCGTCCAGTTTGCCCCAGATTTCGATCGGACCGCTGCAGATCTCTTTCAGCGTGAATCTGCCCTGGGCATCCGTCTCACCCTGTCGCTGCGGCTGGCCGCCGCCTCGGACGCCGACGCTGCAGTTGGGGACAGGGCTGCCCGTGTTGTCGACGACGATGCCGGACACGGATCGGTTAGGTCTCTTGAGAATGATCGTGCCGGCCTCTGCGCGATCAGTGGCCGTATTGATGATCCCGGTGGTGATCCCGTTCTGCCAGAAGCCCTCCGCGTTGGCGAAGTTGATGTACTCCTGGTTCTGTGGCAAGGCGGCGAACTCATAACGGCCGGCAGCATTCGTCACCACGTTCTTGACGGGTGTTCCGCATGACCAGCCCTTTCTCAAGCTCAGGTGGACGTTTGCTCCGCTGATCGGTACGCCATTGGGTTCTTCCACCGTGCCTGTCAGCGTCAGTGCAGCGGCCAGCTTGATCTCGACCGTTTGCATCGTGCTATCAATGCCTTTCAAGGTCGCCAAGTTGCGCTCAAGGTGGCGTGCCATGAGATAGAACTCATCGAGATCGCCCGCCCATTCGGCCTGCCAGCCGACATCGAACCGCCCTTGCTCGTCCGTGAGCACGTAGAAACTGGTCATGGGCAAAGGTGCGACCTGCACGCCTGCCACCGGTCTGCCTTCGGGATCAACCACGCGGCCGCTGACGATCCTGGCCGGACCCGACTCGATCTCAACCTGTCGCTGTCCCGGCGCGAGCCGCCCAACCCCTACCATCTGACGCTGCTTGTCCACGGCAAAGAAGAAACGTCTCTCTTCCGAGGGCCCGTATGCACTGACGAACGTCCCATCGGTCCCAGTGATGTACATCTTGTCCGCGTGGAATTCCGTGACGCGCACATCCGGGGCCGGCCGGCCCTGTGGGTCTGTGACCAGCCCCGTCACAGGTTCTGCATCAGAGGGACTGTCCGCCGAGTATACGATTTCTGCGATTCTCGCTTCCACGTCATCCGCCGCGAATCCTTCCGCTCTGACAACGTGTTTCCGGTCCGTCAGGATCAGCCAGGGCAGCGATTTGATGCGCCATTGGCGCCGAAGATCTTCCGCCTGTCCCTTGGGCGAGACGTGTTCAAACGCGACCTGTGACGTTCCGAGCCAGGCTGCGATTTGCTCCTGATCCGGCGCGCCTGTGTGCACCAAGAGAACAAACACACCCGCCTCCGCAAGGCTCTGGGCCTTCTCCTTGAGGGTGAGCACCGCCTGCCTGCAGGGACGCTGCTCCATGTCCCAGAACGCCAGCAGTACTGGCTTGCCTTCGGCCAGCCCCAGGCCCTCCAGACTTGGCAGCGGGCTGTCCAGCAGGGGTGGCAACGGCGCGAACTCATCCGGACTGTGTGCATTTCCTTCGGCGTCTATGAGCTCGCCGTCGCGCCACGTGAACCGCTGGCGCAGCGACTGTCTCGCGCCGACAAAGACCCTGGTGACGGCGCCCTCGGCAAAACTCGGGTCGAAGGACCGCAATTGATCGTGGTCCGGATTCAAAACGAAGTGATTGAGTCGGTATCGTCCGGGGGCGGAGTCGCCGTCGGAGCTCACGAAGACGGACAAGTACCGGTATTGACGCTCCGCGGTGAACCATACCCCGTCGAACAACTTGAATTTGGCGCCCCACTGCTCGTAGAACGTGTCGCCATCGAGCCACGAAGTCTCTTTGGCCGCCAGATAGCCATGAGCCGGATCGAGCCACAAGCGAATCCTGCGCTTGTCCCTGTCGGTGTCCATCCGCAAATCCACCACCGAGCAAGGCGAACCATTGACAGCCTCGGTCTGCTCGTGCACCACAATGTCCTTGCCTTGGGCGAAGTAGTGCCGCAGACGTCCATAGTCCGGCAGGGACGGTCGGCCGTTTTCCACCCACTCCTTTACCACCGCATCTTCAGGATTCACGTAAAGGTCGAGATTGCCGACCATCGTGCGAATGTACGTTTCGCGCCGCTCCGGTTGCACTTGCTCTTCCGCACGACGCCGTGCGTACAACTCGCTGTGCTTGCCATAAAGATAACGGTAATGCCCATCCCACAGACGGACCGTCGTAGCGACGTCGTCGGGAATGAAGGTGACATTGGGACTTCCCTGATAGGCAGTGCCTCTGGTGGTGCGGCTGCAGTAACGGTTGCCATCGGTGCCGCATTCTTCAATCTCGGGGGCGATCTGATGCCTGGGGACCGTTTGTCCATTCGGCAGTGTCACCGTCCCGTCGGTCTCATCGATGCCTCCTGTCTGCCTCTCGAAGATGCACGATCGGCAGCGGGCCAGCACGCCGTCGTACGTGTCTATCAACTCCTGCACGCCGGGCGGGTCCGAGGCGGCTGACCCCGTTCCGTAAGCGAACGCGCACCACACTTGAGAAGCAATAACCGCAATGATTGCAGGGATGACAGACTTAGTCGGCCGCATTCGTCAGTCCCTCGATCCTCCGAGCCAGTTCGTCGATGCCAAACCCCTCGGCGGTCACAACATGATCTTTGTCCATCAGAATCAGCCAGGGCAGAGACGTGGCAGCCCAGGACCAGCGGACGGCTTCCGCCTCGCCGGCGATGGTGCCGATTTCGCATGACACGTTCAGCTTCTTGCGCCAGGCGACCAGTGCATCCGGGGTCATCGGCGTGGTCTGGATGATAATCGTCTCGACACGCTCTCCCAGTGCCGCAAGGCGTGGAAGCATGTGTCGCGAAGGACGCTGCTCCAGATCGACAAACGCAATCAGGAGCGGTTTTCCCTTGTCCGGTGGTGCGGGAAGACGGAATTCGCTGAAGTCATCAACCGCCTTGCCGAGCAGGCTGGGCGAGAGCCTGTAGATCCGTAGTTGTCCCGACCGATTATCCTGGATCTTCACACCCGGCTGAATCGAGACGGTAAACAACTCACCGGCCAACGGCTCATTCAGATGAAACTCGACGACCTCCAGGTCGCAGGTCGAATTGAGCTGCGCTTGACCGGCGTCAGTTGAATCGTAGAAGCACCAGCTTGATTTCATCGGGAACCAGCCGCCGGGATACACTTGGCGGTAGTCCGACCACCAGTGCTCCCCGTCCGGCCGACCTGCACGTACGGTTTGCATACCGTACAAAAAGGTGTCTGAGCGGCCGACAAACCACCGCAAAGTGAGGTTTGTCGCCCGATGCGCCGGCACCCGGTATTCGAGCACATAGCACGGGATTTCACGGTACACTTGCTGGCCAACCAGCTTGAATCCGTCCGGCGGTCCATAGAACTCCAGGGCGTCATTGACATCGCGTTTGTCGTACCAGAACGAGTGCGGCTGCGATCGCGGCCAGCCGTAGTAGCACGCAAACAACTCCTGGAACATTCGCTCCGGAATCTCATTGTGGAGGCTGTAGTGCTCCTGGGCCTGATGGTAGTACTTCTCGTGTATTCGAAGCTCGTTGCCGTCGTAGACCTTCAGTTGTCGCCAGTAGCCGGGATCGTCCGTCAAGTAGCGGACGCGTTGGCGATCCACGGCAAGCTCCAGACTCTGTTCGATTGTCGCGCGTAGGCCGGAGAACTGCCTGACGCTGGGGTCATCAATGCCGTATTCCGCTTTGATCTCGGCCCGGCGTTTGGCGATGCCTTCCGGCGTCTTGGCCCATCGGCCTGCAACGCGGAGGTACATACTGTTGCAGTCGTGCAGCCACATCTCCGTTTGGCGGATGGCGCGCACCAGCTTCGCCGCATTCGGCTCACCATCGGCAGTCTGCGCACAAGGGAGCCACAGCGCCGCCAGACAACCAACAGCAAGAGATGAAAAACCAACCCTACGGGTCCACATCAGCCATCTCCCCGATCTTCGCTTGCAGCTCGCCAATGCCAAAACCTTCCGCCAGTACAGTGTGGTCGCTATCGGTCAGAATCAGCCAGGGCAGAGACGTGACGCGCCACGCGGCGCGGGTCGCCTCGATATCGCCGGTGATAGTCCCGACCAGGAAGGGAAGGTTGTGATCTTTGGCCCAGGTATCGAGCGTATCGCCGTCAACTTGCGAGGCTTGGATGACAACCACGACGATACCTTTCTGTGCCAGGGAATCGGCTTGTTGGGTCAGTTGCATGACAGTGTTCCGTGAAGGCCTCTGCTGGAAGTCAAAGAAGCAGACGAGAACAGACTTGTCTTTAGTCTGGTCTTCCGCGCGTTCGATTGCCATGCCCTCAAACGCGGGCAGAGGGTTCCCTGCCAGCGGTGCAGTGCTGTCGATATCCGGCTTGATGAGCAACTCGAAGTCCTCAATTCTCGCACCATTCGTGAATGCAAGGGTCTCGGTTGTGTCTTCATGGGAGAGTTGCCATACGCGTGGGATCGGGGTCCACTGGCTCTCCTTCCGGCTGCTACTGGGGCGGATGCCGGTTTGTATGTGCTCGAACCGGAAGTGCCCTTCTGCATCCGTTAGGGCCGTCCGATCACGCTCGAAACCCAGATGCGTGTAGGCGGCGCGGTCCGTCTGCTCAATCCTCACTTCGGCGTTGGGGATAGGAACCTTCTGTCCCCCTTCCAGACGCACCAAACGCCCTTCGAGCGTGCCGCCGTTCTCCAGAGTCACCCTCAGATCCTTCGTGTTCACAGGAATATCGTAGACGATGGTCGCCGCGTGCTCGTCGGGAGAAAACAACAGATTGTACTCGCCGTCTTCCTCCAACTCGATGGCGAAGCGTCCTTGCTTGTCGGTCGTGGCCTTGAGCGTGGGGAACGACGAGTACATCCACGACATCCGCCCGTCCTCGCGTATTCTCTTGTGGCAGCACACGCCGACGGGGACATCCGCGACCGGCGCGCCGCTATCATCGACCACCACCCCGACAAGGACCCTCTCGCTGGCGGCGACGATCTGCTCGTACGTTTTGCCGCTGTGATACTGGGTGGGCGAGCGCCCCTCGCGAACGACGATCCTCACACCGGTCATACCGCCTTCGGTCACCATGCGGCCCGACAAGCGCTTGCCTTCGCGAGTGGCATTAACTCGCAGGTTGATCTGCCGCGCACAGACTCCGTCTATCGTGAATCTGCCCTCGTCGTCGGTTTGCTCGCTGACGCGATCAGGCTGCTCTTGGCCGTAGCCCTCGAGACGCGCCCCGGCCATGGGATTGCCGTCGGCGTCGACCACCTCGCCCGATATCGACAAGTTTGCTACCGGAAGCGTCAACGGCTCCAGATCCAAACGTTCGCCCTGCATGCGGTCGGCTTCGACATCGCTGGTGGCGCTGCCGTACCCGTCGGCAGAGGCATTGATGTTGTACCTCTGATCACGAGGGAGAACCGCCAAGGTGAAACTCCCGTCCGGCTCAGCCTGAATCCGCTCTCGCGTCATCGGCGCGCCCCAATTGGACACTCGCAGCATGGGCATGATGCGGGCACCGGCAATTCCCCGTCCGTCAGGATCGACAACCCTGCCGCTAAGGGTCACGCCTGGTCCGAGCCTGACGTCGATCGTCCGGGTCTCTGCGCCCATTTCGACGACGGCCGCCAGGTTGCGCTGCGGATGCCGCACCAGAAGGCAGAACGTGACGTCAGGTTCGCCCCACTGGCTCGGGTCCCAGGCAAGTTCGTATTTGCCGTTGGAATCGGAGAGTGCTTCATCCGGGCGGCCCGGGAGCACCGTGACTGCCGCTCCCACGACGGGCTTGCCCTCGCTGTCGCGGACTACGCCGGTGACTCTCGGCGTGGCCCGGAGCGTCAGGCTCACGCGCTGGGTCCGCCCCTCCGTAACCGTGACCGTTTTCTCGTCGGTATTGCGGGCATAGCCCGTCTTGCTCGCGATGGTCAAACCGTAGCCTCCGGGAGACAGCCGCAGGCGCGCGACGCCCTCCTCGTTCGAGAGGGCACTGTACCATTGACCATCCCGCACGCGTCGCGTACTCACTCTAGCCTGGTCAATCGGTTGGCCGCCTGCCGCGTCAGTGACAACGAACTCCACGATCCCCCCTTCGCTGATCGCGAGAGTGACATCCTCTTTCGTCTGCCCGGTCTCAAGCGTCACCTGAACAGGCGTCGCCACCCACTGTGCCAATCCTTGTTCGGGCACGCCAACCGTGATCGTGTAGGCGCCCGGTTGCAGCGCATCGAAGCTGAACGTGCCGTCCGTCCGCAATCTGGCCGGCTCGGGCAGAAAATAGGGGACCACCTCCTCACTTCGGATAACGATGGACACGCCTTCGAGCGACAGGTTGCTGTCTCGTTGGACGACCCTGCCCTCAATGCGCGCCTCGCGCTGCATCACGAGCTTGATGTCAGTCTGCCCCGGCGTGAAGGAGAGTGTCTCACCGGGGGAGGACCGATCGATCGTCGTCATCGTGGCGTAGCGCGGCCTCTCGGCACCCAACTCGAACGTAGCGCCGCGGGGCAGATCATCCAGCGCAAACCGTCCCGAGGCATCGCTCTCGGCTGTGAGTAGCCGGCGCGACAGCGGCCCCACCAGATATTGCTTTCCGTTCTCCGTCTTGCCGATTTGACCCGCGGCTACAAACACCGTCACATCCGGCAGCGGTTTGCCTTCTGTGTCGACGACCACCCCGCCGAGCTGTTGCGGCTCAATTAGCGTGATATCGCGCTGCTCATCCGCGCGCATGGTCCAGTGGACCCAGCCGAGAGCCAGTCCCTGCTTCCGGGCGACAATCATGGCTTGCCGATAGACGTCGCCGCCGGTGCCTGCAAACGAGAACGCGCCGTCGGAATCGGCGGTCATCTCCTGCAGCACCTTCACCTCATAACCCGAGGACGTGCCGCTGTCGCCGGTCATCTCATACAGACGGACCTCCGCACCAACAATAGGCCGACCCTCACTGTCCACGATCTTGCCACTGAACGCGACCTGCTCGCTGCCCGTAGCGGCCGACGCCCCGCCGATCCCAGACGCGCCGGCGAACAGCAGCAGAACCGCAACCGAATACTTGACATAACTCGTGCTTGCGTTCGCCATTCTCATACTCCTTTCGAAGCGATGGGCCGCAGCCCTGTCACTGGCTTGGAAGCAAGATGCAAGCGGCCTACTTCGCCGCCTCGCCTTCGATCCGACCTACCCTGTCGTTCAATTCGTAGATCGCGAATCCCTCAGCCTGAACCACGTGATCCCGATCGGTCAGAGTCAGCCACGGAAGTGACTCGACGCCCCAGGCCGCGCGCGTCTGCTCTCGATCACCTACAATCGTCCCAACAGGAAAGACAACGCTGTTTTCCTTGACCCATGCTCGCAGCATATCCTCACCCACCTTCGCAGCGTGGACGGCAATCACCGCGATGCCTTGTTCTCTTAGCTGTTCGGCTTGCTTAGCTAATTGCAGAACGCAGTTGCGCGAAGGTCGCTGTTGCATGTCCCAGAAACAGACCAGAATCATTTTGCCTTCCGCTTGTTCGGGACGGAAGTCGATGTCGATCCCGTCGAGCGAGGATATCCGGCGCTGCTGTTGCGGCGGCCGAATCAGGATAACTTGGTCATTGTAGTATTTGTCCCA
>CAZGRF010000147.1:0-8256 GCA_964527825.1 uncultured Pirellulales bacterium | reverse complement strand
AAAGACCAACCACCAGGGCATATAACGCTGTGATGCGAATGCTCATACTTGACGACTTGGGTGCTGGCCGGACGAACGGACCACGGAGGCGATCGCAAGGCAAGGGGACAATCGCAGGTGCAAGGACCTTCTGGGTATGGCGAGCTTATGACTTGTGGGTCTTGCCGTGATAACCGTAGCCATAGCCGTAGCGCTCGCGGTCGAAGGAACCTACGAAGACCGTTCCCAGCAGGTGGCCGCCGGTGGTGCTCAGGCGGGCGAGGGCATCCATGACGTGCGTGCGCTGCGAGACGTGCTCGCGCTCGACCATGATCGTGCCGTCAACTTGACCTGCAAGTATAGTCGCGTCCGCCACCGGCAGAATAGGAGGCGTGTCGAACAATATGATATCGTAACAGCAGTGTTCCCGGATGCGGCCGACGCACGCTTTGAAGGCACCGTTCGCTACCTCTTCAAACGCCGCAGTATCCTTGCTCCGCTTGCCCGTAGGCATCACGTCCAAGCCGGCTGTCCTGGTCGGGAAGATGGGCAAGCCGTCCACGGCCCTATCACTCAGCGTCTCCATGAAGCCCGGCTTGTCGAGCAGGTCGAACCGCTTCGACAGGGTCATACGGTGGAAGTCCGCGTCGATCAGCAGAACCTTCTTGCCGACTTGGGCGATGCTCTTGCCTAACATCACGGTGAAGCTTGACTTGCCGGTCCCTTCGCCGGCGCTAGTCACCAGCACCGTCGCACCCTTCTCGTGATTCGCACCGTCGAGGCGCGACAGCAGAGCCGTACGCAGAACGCGAACAGACTCGACCAAAACAAAGTGATTCTGTTCGATCTCGTCACACAGCGATCTTCCCAGCGGCTTAGTCGTGCGAACCAGAGGCAAGTGCCCCAGGAAGGGAGCTTGTGCGGGTTGAGGCAGGTCCTTGAAGGCACAAATGGTCTTGTCGCGGCTGGCGCGCAGGAAAGCGACGCCGCCGCCGAGACCCAAGCCGAAGAACAACGCCATCACCGTGAACACTACACGCCGGTCCTGATCCGGTCTGGAAGGCGAGAAAGCCCACATCGCCACACCAATAGACCCCGGGACATTGCGCTCGATTTCCTTCTGGTCCTTGCGCTGCCGAACCGCGTCGAATAGCTCGCGCTTGTGCCGCAGATCGGTGTCCACCTTGTCGAGCAGTACGGCCGTGTCGAAGAGCTTCTTGAACTCGGCTTGCTGCTGCAGCAAATCCGCTATCAGAAGCTTCTCCTCCTGCTGGGCCCGGGCCAACTGATCCTCGAGGGGCGCCGATGCATATAACATCGCCTGGCTCCCGGCACCGGCGGTCACCGGCATAGCCACCGCGTCAGCGGGTCGGTTGCGCCATTGCTCGTTCAGTTGGGCCTCGCGCTCCTTGAGCAGCTCCTTGGCGAATTCCAGGTCTTTGGCCAGGCGCAGATTGTCCGGGTGGTTCGACTTCTGCAAGCTCGTGGCAATCTGATGCTGAATCGTCTTTGCCCGAAGATCCAATCCACGCCATTCTGCATCCACATAGTGTTCCGGCTGCTTCTCCGCGGGGGCATCGGCGACAGACAACGCCTCATTGCTGTCGTGGGCCGCAGCCCGCTCGATCTGCAACTTCAGCAAGTCGATGCTGCTCCTGATCGTATTGAGGCGAGCTTGTGTCTCGTCCAGGCGGACTCTTTTGCTGGCGATGAGCTCCTGCGGGCTGTCTGTCTGAAGCATCCGGCAATAGCCGGCGCGGATGCTCTCCTGCGTCGCAATGTCACTGGCCAGCTTGTTGTATTCTTCCGTCAGTTGGCCGTAGAGCGTGAGTTCGTCCTGGTCCGCGGCAGTCTTGACGAAACTAAGGTATTGGGTTAACACCGCATCGACGATGAGCTTGGCTTCCTTTGCGCTGACATCGGCAAAAGAGACATCAATGATCTCGGTTCGGGGCCGGGGTCTTATGGAGAGACTGTCCCTCAGCCTTTCCAGGGGAGGAGTCGCGTCTCCGCGCAACCGCTGCATGAGCGTTCTCAAGGTGTTCTTGTACCACTTCGTCTGCTGCACGTCCGGCTGGTCCAATACCCGCTGGAGCACCGTCAGACTCCGCATTATGGAGACCTGCGTGTTCACGAACGAGTCGTAGAAAGGGATCGGTCCACTGTCCTCCGTCCGGAATACCACCCGCGGGATTATAGGGCGCACTCTTACCTCGGCCCGCGCACGATATGCCGGCACGATCTGCGTCCAGATCCCCGCAATGATCGGCGCGGACACCACAACGGCAACCAACACGAGCGTCCACTTGTAGCGCAGCACGGACGTGACAAGCTCAGTTGGCGATTGCGGAGGCTTGGCGTTGTGCCCCAGACCCCAAGGCCCAGCGGTGCGTACCGGGTCGCTCACGGCCAGCGCCGAGGCCCCACGGTGGCGGTCAGCGTGGGCGGTCTGGATTCCATCTTGGGGCTTGTCCACATCCTTGTCATTCCGCGCAATCAGGTCCAAGACCTTCTCCAGAGGGTGCTGGGGTTCGATTCCACCGGTGGCGTCGCTGCCTCTGGTCATATCGTTTGACTGATCTGCGTCCATCTTCTCACCACGCTCCGTTTCCAGATCGCTTCAGCTTGTCACGTTTGTTGGCCACAATCCAGCTCTTGATGGACCCGGAACAAGCCTGGGATCGTTCCCACACTCCAACCATTCTGCCGGCCTCACCAATCACAGCGGCCGCGCGGACTCCGTCCCCGTCGGCTCCAGAAGCAGGATTCCATGTAACCGTCTTCCACATAAGTACTTACGAGCAACACCGGCCTGACACAGATCACCCGGGCCGCACGCCGTCCGGCACGGCACTGCGTCTCGGTGAGCAATGCATGCTGTCGGCATCTTTCACCGTATTCCCTTGGAATTCAAAGGTTTATGAAGAACCTGTCTGCCCGGTCGCGCTCTGGCCTGTCGAGAATCAGTTGTTCCCATGGGAACTCCCCCTGGAAACATCTATCTACACATGTCCTCGTCCGGTGAATGCCGCCGACACGTACAGGACTCACGCGTAGGTCGTCACATTCGACCATCGACTTTCGAAAATGCACCGTCGTTTTCTTCAGCATCCCCCGATACTGAGATAGCCATTCCATGAAAACGCTACGAGACACGAGTACCGGAACCTGTTCACGGTGGGCTGCAAAAGAAGTCCGACGGCCGGCCCCAGCCCGTGCGCCCATCTGAAGGGCGCACACGAAGCGCACGTGACGGAAGCCGAAGAACGCACAGAATGTTACCTTTTCAAATGCGTTCCCGTGCTTCTGTAACACGCACCCTCAGAGCAATGCCGTTCGGTACCGTCCCCCTCGTTTTTCCCGTATTCGAAAGCCCACCCTATGCGGCGTCTCTGAGAACGCAACTACAGCGAAGCAACTTGCAGACCGCGGTGTTGGATTGAAAACGAGGCCTCTGTCTTCAACGAACACGAAGCGGTCCTTTGTGCTACGCCAGATCTTGCCCCCCGAATAACCTTTCCGTTTCCATGTAGTAGAATGACCTTACCTCAACAGTCATTTCATGGTTCACCTACGCCCCTTCAACGGATGCGCGGGCGCCAAACAATCGTTTGCCCACAACTTGGAGCAAAAAGTAGAAGAGGGTCTTCTGGTGTGACAGCCTCTTGCGCGGTTCAGCGGCAAGACGGAACAGAAACTCGGTGCCTGTCACGCGGAAAAACCACGGGGCCCTCTTGACACTGCCGGACGCAACGTCGAGGCTCCCACCAACGCCCATGCAGAAACTCGCATTGATGGCCTGCCGGTGGCGCGATATCCAGTATTCCTGCTTTGGTGATCCCATGGCAACGAACAGCAGGTCCGCCCCACTGGAGTTGATCTGCTCGATGACCTCCTGCGAGTCTTCGAAGTATCCGTCGCGACTGCCCACGATTCTCAGACCCGGGAACATCTGCTGTAGTCTCTTGCTTGCCCCCGCGTTGGATTTGGGGGAGGCACCCAGCATGAAGACACCCCATCTTCTCTTCGCCGCCAATGCCAGCAGCCGGAAGAAGAGATCACATCCGGTGATCCGCTTGATGCCTCGTCCGCAGAGTATTCTGGAAGCTATCGAGACGCCCACGCCGTCACAGATCCCCACGTCGGTCCGGCGCAGAAGGTCCAGCAACTGCGGGTCGTGCCAAGCGTGATATATCTTGATCGGATTGACCGCGACCCAGAACGACTTCCGCTTCGACTCGACTATCTCTTCGATGGACTCAAGAGCCTGATCGTACGTTTCAAAGGGTACTACCGGGACTCCAATTATGCTCAGCGACGTAGGTACGCAGGTTGATTTCTTCAACATCTGAGTGCTTCCAATCGTCACGGCGAGCCTCCTGTTCTTGCTTCTGATGCGTGTTTGCATGTAGCGTTGACATGTCAGCCAGCACTTCAGCCCCTTGCTCCTGCCTCGGCGGTGGGAATTCGTCCACCAAACGAGCCAGCAGCATGGCCTGTTGCCCACTCCGTTCCAGAGAACCATTGACCCAAATGCGCGCTCTTATCTCCCACTGGTTTGCCCCACCTCCGCGAACCGGCAGATTCAGCGCCGCTGTCCTGCTGCTCAGTGACTTTGCCTCGGGCGCGTTCCAGACACGGACGCTTGCGAGATCGCCGTTGTGACGACTCCACAACCCAATGCTTGCAAAGCACATCTCGCCGACCATATCGCACAGTGTCTCCCACCATGTAGCGAGACACCGGGCATTACGCATCTTCGTCTCAGCCGTCTCAAAAGTGTGCCTGTCCGCCCTGGTCTCTTTCGCCAGAGCCCAGTTGTGGCGTAGCGCCGCCAATGTGGCGGCGGGACGTTTCCGGCGAAGGCAGGCAAAGGTCGCGAACAACAACAACACCCCGCTCACCAACAATGCTATTACCTGCCCGCCCTCGGCGTTCAGCATGAACGCCCCGATGCTGGCATTGATGGCCGTGATCGCGTAGATGACCACAACCACGGTGGGCTGGTGCAGACCGAGATCCAACAACCGATGATGCAGGTGGCTCCGATCCGGAGCGAACATCGACCGCCGCTCCAGCACGCGGCGACGGACGATAGCAAAACCCGTGTCGAAGATCGGCACGCCTAGGACCAGAAACGGCAGGGCCAGCCCGACTAATGTGCATGTCTTGGCCTGGCAGAAAACGCTGCTGGCCCCAATCACGAAGCCGAGGAACATGGAGCCGCCGTCTCCCATGAAGATTTTGGCGGGGTGGAAGTTGAAGAACAGAAAGCCTGTCAAGCTCCCCAACAAGGCCAACATGAGCACCACCATGGCCGCCTGATCACCCAGGAAAGCCAGCACGGCGACAGTGCCGCACACAATGGCTGCTATCCCAGCCGCGAGGCCATCAAGGCCATCGATCAAGTTCATGCAAACCGTGATTCCCGTAATCCAGAGTATGGTAAGCGGCCATGCCGCCCAACCCGTCCGAACCTCAAACCATGTTCCCATGGAAAACGAATGCAACGTAGCCCCGGACGCACAGACCGCCAGTGAAGCCGCCACAAGAGACAGCAACTTGACGGAACTGGGCAGAGAACGCAGGTCGTCGACAAAACCCACCGCAAAGACGAAGACTGCTGCCAGCAACAACACGGTGTACTGTGCTTGCGCTTCACGCAGCGACCGACCGATGCTGCTATCTGAGAAGAACACGGGCAGCGTGACAACAAGCGTTGATACCACAATGGCAACGCCGCCCACGCGTGGTATGGGGATACGATGAACCTTGCGCGGGCCGGGCGCATCGACGAGACGATGTCTCTTGGCCAGTCGCGACACGATCGGCACAAGAACCATCGCCACCAGCGCCGTCCCAAAGTAGACTGATAGAGAAACAGTCATTTGCCGTTCAACGCCCCCCCACGAACACATCGGACCGATGCGGAAATGCCTCTGGCCGCAGACGTGAGAACGCAACACCTGCGCCGTTCCAGGTGCCTCCGTGCGTTGGCGTGAAAAGAACCTCCTCCGGTGAAATGCTCTCCATCGCCACACCTCCATCACTCTCTCTATCGTCAGGCTGACTCGTACCCGAACGCCGCACATTCTCGCAGCGAGCAGTCGACACGACAGTCTCAGGCCGAGGATGACAAGCCACCTTGCCCCTTCACGTCGGGGGCAAACCGCAAGCACCCCCCACCCCAAAGCACAAATACGTACCCCTCAACCTGCCTAACTTGTGCGTATTCTACCAGGCAGACGCACGGATGTCAAGGGCGTAAATTTGAGTATTTTACGTAGAAATGTATGGGTCCCAGAACTGGCCATAAAACCACCGATTATGAGGCAAGAACGCGAGTTGGCCTTTACACCATCCCTGGAACAGGTCAAGGATCTCTGTCGGCTCCGCTGCTTCTCATCCGCTGGAGGAGGGCCTGATGGCAGAGAAGCGGCGACGAGGTACCTGCTCTCCCAGTTGAGGCCGGCCCGCTTTGGCTCTCCTGCATCCGGCGGCTCCCGAGGCGGAGAATCGCGTGCGAGGACGTGCGGAGCCATGGCACTTTTAGAATTCCCACCTTAAACCAGGTATATTGATGGTATGTGTCTCAGCGACGGCCTTATCGCGCGCCCAGCACCCCGTAGTGGCCCCCTTGAGGCAAGACAGATCTGCGCGGCCGCGACTTCCCTCGGCGTACGATGGTCCAAGAGTGTGTCAGACTACGGGAACCGATATACACTTGACGGTGAGGAAGCGGCCAAGGATCATTCGCCTGGCTTGGTGGCCAGGAATGCCGAGACCTTCTGGCCGCTACCCACGAAAGTGTCCAGCAGCTTACCGAGCATCTGTGGAACACACCGATTCCGTCCGGGCGCTACCGCTGTCATGGCGGCACGTTGCACCTGTTCGAGTTGCTGAAGAGCCGGTACAACGTCTGGCGGTCCCACATGGGGCTGGAGGGTCTCCGGGCTGACGCTTGGTGCTATCACAACGCACCTAACGAAGCCAAGCCGAGAGGCGAAAGCCGTACTCCAAAATATCGGACCCCACGCCTTCACCGAAATACGGCCCGCCGCCTGTCGCCTCAAGAATGCCTCCCAGTGGGCCTGCGTGACTCCTGCTTTCCGACACATGGGAAGAGCCTGCCCCCGTTTGGATAGAGACCACCTCCCCCCTCCAATGGGACAAACAGTGTCAAGACATCTTCCGTCCTACCGCTCTGTTCCCCATGCTATCCTTTGCAGAAAGCGCTTGCTGTATTCGGTCGCTACGAAGCGGTCCCACGGCGCCTGACGGGCACGGACGGCCTCTTGAATCACGAGTGCTTTCTGGTATGATCGCCCCTGAATTACCCAAACAACTCAAGACTTTTCAACCCATGTTTGGAGAGAGACTGACATGAGATCGAACCAGACAGTGCCATCTCCCAATGTCGATCGTAGTCACCCTCAACCGCAGACGAGAATGGGAACGTGGTTGGGCTACCATGTCCTTACCTACGTCATTTGCAGCTCGCTGCCCGTCACCGCACAGCCTTCGGGCGGTCCTTATGGCCCGATTTGGCAGAACTACGATTTGCCCCGGATTGCAGGCCGGACCTATTACGTGGCACCGGATGGACAGGCCGACGAGGCAGGAACGACGCTCGAGAAGCCGACGACTCTGCCGGCGGCAGTAGAGCGGGTCAAGACCGGCGATGCCATAATCTTGCGCGGCGGCGTCTATCGAATCGGAGGCCTACTCTTGAACCAGGGGATCACCATACAACCCTATGCGGAGGAACATCCGGTACTCAAGGGAACCATGATCGCAAGCGAATGGGAACAAGCGAAGGATGGATTGTGGAGAACATCCTGGTCCCGTCTGTTCCCTTCCGAACCCGCGGACTGGTATCGACCCCGGCCGTCAACGCCGTTGTATCGTTTCAACAATGACATGGTGTTTGTCAACGGGGAGCTGCTGCAGGCCGTCGGCCGTCAGGAGGATGTCGACAAGGATTCGTTCTTCATCGACTATGATGCAGGACACGTCTACATCGGCGTCGATCCCGCGAATCAACTTGTCGAAATCACAGCCTTCGATAGCGCTCTCATCCGTACAACCGGGGACTGCCATGGCAAGAGTTCAGACGGCAAGGGGCCGGTCATCCGCGGTATCACCTTCACCCAGTATGCCTTCCGCGCCTTTGAAATCGAAGGAAAGGACCCGGAAGGTTTGTCCGACGAGGCCAATCACGGCAAGGATGTGACCGGCATGACTCTGGAGCATTGCGCCGTGACGTATTGTTCTCGG
>CAZGRF010000146.1:6651-8261 GCA_964527825.1 uncultured Pirellulales bacterium | reverse complement strand
CCCGCGTATCACTGCCATGGAAGGCGAGATGAGGGTTTACCCCATCTATGGCGGTGCCGGTACGACCGTCGCGGAAGGATCTGCAACGGGCCAGAGCGTACATCTCGTGGACTTCGACGAGTTCGGCGTCAAGATCAAGGGCAGCTTCGAGCCGTTGACCCAGTATGGCGGGGACATCTTCGATCTCGATGCCGGCTACTTCTGGAGCGGCTACGACGCGCAGACGGCAAGCAACATTGCCTCCAGCCAGACCAACACCGGGCAGACACCCTCCGCGAGCACTACGTCGCCGCAGGTGTGGACTCAGACGGGTGTAGGCACATGGGTTTCCCAGGACTCGGAATCGACGCCCGTCACCCAATCGATGCCGCCTGCGCCCGAGGCAACAGCGCCGCCCGCCTCTTCGCCGACGATGACCGAGGCCGACCTCATCAGGCTGAGGGATGAGATCAACCAGAGAATCTCCGTTGGCTTCAGTCTGTCGGGGGACGTGCAGGACTCCTTCTGGCACGCCGGCACGATGAGCATGGCGGAAGAGCGAGCCGTAGAGGGTGGTTGGACCCCTCTGGCCGGCGGCGCAAGGTATGCCGTATACGCAGTGGACCCGCAACTCCTGGTGCAACTGGCGGCAGAACGCCAAATAGGGGGACTAACAGGTCCCGTCACCTCTGCCACACGGTACTCTGTCGTCATCGCCGGAGACGCTGGTACAGTCACGGCCCAGATTCGAAACAACCTGACCGGCCGTTGGGACACTGTGGCGACGATTTCGACGCAAGGCCTCAGGCAAGGTGAGCCTCAGGCGGCATCCGACAGCCTCGACGTGCAGAGGATTCTTGAATCGAACCAAGTGTGGGAGTCCTTCGCTACCAGCATTTCGAACAGCCTGCGCAACGTGCTGGAACGAGATCAAGCGGAACAGTAGCGACCCTGGCGCACAACGCATTTGTCTGATTGGAGCATCCGCTGCTGATGCGCCTCGAGGCCGGGCGCTGCGCATCGCTGGAGCAGGTGCAGGACTGGGTCCGGCAGGAGCGGGCAAGGGTGCAAACACGAACAGATACGTCCGCGGGTGTCCGTGAAGGTCCGTGTTCGTCCGTGCCCACTTCGTCTCAGCTCGTGGCCAACGCAGCGCTCTCGCCGCCGAACCTCTGCTGTCACCTGCTCGACCGGCAGTTGACCGCCCGGGAGGTCGCTTTCGAGCGGGAAGGCGGCTTCACACAGCGACTCTCCCGGGCACACTGCCGGCGCAAAGGCCGCCTGTGAGGTGGTCTTTTTTGGCCTTTACAGGGTCGAACCAGACCGGTAGCATGGAGTACAGGAAGGAGGGCTCCGCTGGCTTATGTACATTCGCCAGGCTGTGGGCTGAACGATGAAAAGCGAAGGACGCGCATAATGGCAGGTAAGATCATCATTGACACCGAACGATGCAAAGGTTGCGGCCTCTGCGTGATCGTCTGCCCCAAGGAGAGCATCGCGATCTCGAAGGAGTCGAACCAGAACGGCTATTTCCCGGCGCAAGCGAAGAACACCGCCTGTACCGGTTGCGCTCAATGCGCCATCATCTGCCCGGAAGGGATCATCGAGGTCTGCTGGGACCAGCCGGGCCA
>CAZGRF010000146.1:0-6551 GCA_964527825.1 uncultured Pirellulales bacterium | reverse complement strand
GGGTCTTGATGTGTGGCAATGAGGCGCTGGCCGAGGCGGCCATCATTGCCGGGTGCGACGCCTATTTCGGCTATCCGATCACGCCGCAGAACGAGATCACCGCCTACATGTCGCGACGGATGCCCGAAGAAGGCCGCGTCTTCGTGCAGAGCGAGAGCGAGCTGGCCGCGATCAATATGGTCTTCGGGGCCTCCGCCACGGGCAAGCGCGCCATGACCAGTTCGTCCAGTCCGGGCATTAGCCTCATGCAAGAGGGTATTAGCTATCTCGCCGGAGCAGAGTTGCCGGCGGTCGTGGTCAATGTCATGCGCGGCGGGCCCGGCCTCGGCAATATCGCGCCATCGCAGGGGGACTATTTCCAGGCCACGCGCGGCGGCGGGCACGGCGATTACCGCACGATCGTGCTGGCGCCGTCGAGCGTGCAGGAGCTGGCCGACTGTATGCCGCTGGCGTTCGACTTGGCCGACCAGTATCGCATGACCGTCATGGTGCTGGCCGATGGGATTCTGGGCCAGATGATGGAGCCGTTGGTGTTGGAGCCGAAGCCGCGGCGCGACTTGCCCTCAAAAGAGTGGGCCGTGACGGGGATGGACGGCCGCGCACAGAATATCGTCCGGTCGCTGTGGCTGGCGGAAGGCCTGCTGGAAAAACTCAACGACAAGCTCCAGGCCAAGTACCGGCAGGTTGAGAGCAGCGAGGTTCTCTGCGAAGAGTACCGGCTGGAAGACGCCGAGATCGTCCTCGTTGCGTACGGCGTCGTGGCTCGCATCGCGCGGGCAGCGGTGGACAAGACGCGTCAGGAGGGAATTCCCACAGGCTTGATTCGGCCGATCACGCTGTGGCCCTTCCCGTCGGAGCAAGTCAGTGCCGCGGCCGAGTCGTTCCGCATCTTCCTGACGGTCGAGATGAGCGCCGGGCAAATGGTTGAGGACGTCAAGCTCGCGGTGGCGGGCAAGTCTCCGGTGCTGCTGCACGGACGCCCCGGCGGTGGCGTGCCGACCGTGGATGAAGTCGCGGGCAAGATTCGACAACTAACCATACGATCCAATGCGGCGTAGCGCGTGTCACGTCCGCGCCGCGAGGCATACTGATATGAAGACCGTATTCAAACGAAGTCCGGTGTTGAAGGATTGCCCGACGCATTATTGTCCGGGCTGCGGGCATGGGATTGCGCATCGGCTCGTGGCGGAGGTCATCGACGAGCTGGGCATCCAGGGCCGGACCATCGGCATCGCCCCCGTGGGCTGCGCGGTGCTCGCGTACAACTATCTCGATGTGGACATGGTCGAGGTCGCGCACGGGCGCGCGCCCGCTGTCGCGACCGGGATGAAACGCACGAACCCCGACAAGATCATCTTCTCTTACCAGGGTGACGGCGACCTCGCGGCTATCGGCACGGCCGAGATCATTCACGCCGCCCACCGCGCCGAGCAGATCACCGTGGTCTTCATCAACAACGCTGTCTTCGGCATGACGGGCGGGCAGATGGCCCCCACCACCGTGGCCGGGCAAGTGACCGCGACCACACCGCAAGGCCGTGACCCCAGTAACGGCCAGGGCTACCCGCTGCAGGTTTGCGAGCTGTTAGCGATCATGCCCGGCACGGCCTACGTCGAGCGGTGCGCCCTGAGCAGCGTCTCACGCATTCGCCAGGCCAAGGCAGCCCTCAAACATGCGTTCGAACTGCAGGTCAACGGGGCCAAGGGGCTCTCGCTGGTCGAGGTGCTCTCGCCCTGCCCAACGTACTGGCGCATGTCACCGGCCAAGGCGATGAAATGGATCGAGGACCACATGAGCAAGGCCTTTCCCATCGGCCGGCTCAAAGGGTAGAAGGGATCGTCATGGCAGTAGCGACGGGATTGTACGAGGAAGTGGTCATCGCCGGCTTCGGCGGCCAGGGCATCATCCTGGCGGGCAAGTTGCTGGCCCAGGCGGCCATGCGAGCCGGCATGGAAGTGACCTACATGCCGTCCTACGGCGCCGAGGTCCGCGGCGGCACGGCCAACTGCATGGTCATCGTCTCGAACGAACCGATCGCGTGTCCCGTTGTGAGCACACCGCACTCAGCCGTCGTGCTGAACAAAGCGTCGCTGAACAAGTTCGCCCCGCGCCTGGCGCCGGGTGGACTGCTCTTGTTCAACAGCTCCCTGATCGACAGCGTCCCCGACCCTGGTCGGGACATCGAAATCGTGGCGGTGCCCGCCGACGACGTCGCCGTCGAACTCGGCAGCCCCAAAAGCGCCAACATGGTTATGCTCGGCGCGTACCTGCAGAAGCGCGGCCACCTCACCCCTGACCAAGCCGCCGCGGCCCTGGCCGACGTCCTGGCCGAGCGCTATCACAACACCATCGGCGCCAACACCCAAGCCCTCCAGCGCGGCGCCGAATTCGCTCTCTGCCGCACCTGAGCACGCGACTTCACATCCCGTTCTTTTTGCTCTTGATTTCGCTCCTGATGAAGTCCAGGTAGTCCTCAACCGGCCGCAGGGCGAGACCGCCAGTTGCCGGTTCCCCTGCAATGTAGCACGCCGGATGGACCTGAATCAGTTCGTCATGCCGACGCGTGAGGAACAACAAGACTCTCTCATCCATCCTGTATCGCGCGTATCCTACCCGACCCTCGCTGCGAAACCGAAGAACGTCTGGCGGGACATCGCTCCCGTAAAGCACCGTCTCCAGCACCACGTCATAGCCCACGCCGGCATCCCTTGCCATCCCGTCGCGAATGCCGGTAATGTGACCAAGGACAATGATCTCGCTTTTCTCGACCAGCTCTCTGATCGTTTCTCGTCGCCCCGCCGCAGAATCTGACCTTCTTGCAGGCTCCACGGAATGAGTCTGGGTGCCAGATTGATGCGGGCCGGCACAACCCAGGCACAGTACGATCGCCACAGCCATGATAACATCCCTCATCTCTTACTCCTTCCACATAACGCTTCCGACAATGGTCATACAGCGTGGGCAATGCCCACCGACGCCAAACTCGATCAGACAAGAACGGTACGCGATGTACGCACTCCATTCATCCGGACAACGTGGACAGCTATGAATGCCGCTTCCTCAAGCTCATACTCGCGTCGTCTCGCGATCATCAAACGTCTGAAGTTGCACTTGGCGAAATAACTTGTGAATACGATTTCTTGCCTCCTTCTCGGAAGAAGACCGTACTCGCCAACTCGCACGCTTCCGCCTGCAGATACTCGCGCTCTACGCCTATCAGCCCCTCGACGAGCCGCCGCTCGGGATAGTCACTTGTCGTTCCATACCTCTCGCCCCTTGCGGTTTGGGGCCGTCCCACGCGCTATAACCTCTCCAAATCATGACCCTGCTGCCTCGACTCCACCCACGCGGGCTCGAGGGTCCTTCGCTGCGGCTTCATCAGAAGTACATCGCTCAGGAGAATTGTCGCGGGCCCGTGCAGAGCGGGCAAGGAAAAAACCGAAAAAAGTGATAGTCGCGTAGGCTGCGCAACGCCCTCCGACACCAAATGCGATGAGACAAGACTGGGGTGCAATGCGCGCCACTCATCTCAAGGCGCCGCCGTCTTTCCCGACGGGCCGGACGTCGTCCGCGTGCCATTCGTAGGCGCCGATGTCGATACCCTTGCCCTGCGGTCGGGCAATGCGGTCGCGGTCGAGCGCGGGTGCGCCGACGCTGCTGCCGGCATCAATGGCCGCCGCGTCGGGCAACAGGTGCAGGTCGAAGTGTTCCGCATCGACGAAAAGGGCAGCAGGGTTCCGGATTATCAGATTGTTCTCTTCCAACACACCGGCCGCACTGCTGAAAGCCGTGGCCAGGTTGTTGCGCACCACACAGTTGACCGGAGCCGTGCCATTCTTGTGGTTGCCGATGCAGATCCAGGGCGGACCGGGCCGGACGTCGTTGCGATCCAGCACGGTGTTATTGCTCACCAGACAGTTGCGTGCGCCCCCGAGCGTAATGCCGTGCCAGTGGTCGGTGATGATCACGTTGTTCTCGACGACCCAGTCGACAAACGTGCCATCGAAGCAGCCGATGCCCTGCAGCGTCCCGCGATGGGGCTGGTTTGGGTCTTCATAATTGATGATGGTGTTGCCCCGCAGCACCACGCCGACGACCTCGCCGCTGCCGACACCGTCGGGGCCTCTCGACCAGGACTGAAAGCCATCGTCGTGATTCGCATTGACCTTGTAACAGTTCTTCACCGTGTTGTACTCGAAGGTGCAGTGGTCGCCGAGCCCGCGCAGACCATCGCCGGCGAAGTTCTCCACCAGATTGCCGGCGATGAGAGAGTCACTGGCCGCCACGGAAATCCCGAAGTTGACGTTGCGCAGGCGATTGTCACGGATCGTCATCCGCGTACCGTCCACCTGCATTCCGTTGCAGGCCAGTTCATTCCAGTCGCCAGCCGTCCATGCGGAGGCGTCCGCCACCGAGCGAATCACGCACCGTTCCACCACGATGTCATGGACGGGGCCGTGCCAACTGTGGCTATCGAGATCGACCAGGGTGCGTCGCTGGTAGGGCGCGCCGAATTCGGCGCTGATCGTCAGCCCACGGATCGCCCAGTGCGAGCCGGACCGGATGCGCAATGATGACAAGCGGGGCGTATGCCCTTCCTCAGCCGCCAAGGTGATGTGGCCCACGTTATAGTACCTGTTGATCAACAGGTCGCCGTGATATCCCGACCGCAGCCAGATCGTGTCACCCGGCCGCACCGGGGCCCCGGCGTTCTTGACCACGAGTACGCTCTGCTCGGTGTAGGGCAGCTTGTCCCATTGCTGCGACTCCACGAGTCCGGCGTCAAAGACCTCTTGGATCTTCCGCCACGGGCGCTCCGCACTGCCGTCGCCCCTGGAACTACCGTTGACCGGGTCCACGTGGAAGTCGGCCGCGTGCGCCTGCAGGGCGACAACACACAATCCAACGCACAGCAACAGGGTCCGTGCCATCGTAGCTCCTCCACGACTCTCTTGTTCCAGACAGATGTGTCATGCCAAAACCCGAAGGCATCCGGGCTACAGCGATGATTGTAGCTACCTCGGGAGCCGCCTGAAAGAGGTAAAAACACGCGGGACTATGAAGCGGCAAGGCGGCCCTGGAACTCAAACGCGGGACCACAAAAATTGTCCGTTCGTCCCCGTTGTGACCGATAGTATGGTTAGTAGCGCCAGATCATGTGAGCTGCAGCCGCAGCGCGCGTCCGGACGAAACGGGCGGCATGGGCTTCGGGACTGCCTTTGCGCACCCGGCCGGCGAGCATGGCGGCCTGCGGCGACATGGATGATTTCCAACGTGGCATCTGCCCGGAAGACAAGGTGAAGGAGTTCACGTATGCATCAGGCGTCGGATCAACCGCGAATCCTCATGGGCGGCACCGGTCGCTGCGGCACGAGCATCCTGGCTCAGCTCTTTGAGCTGCATCCGGAGGTCCTCTATCTTCCCGAGCCCCATATCTGGCTGAAAGGACACGGCCTGCTCCAAATGGTGCGTGGGGAAATCACTCTGGAGCAATACGGACAATGGATGGTCGAGCGGCACCGCGTCAGGATGGTCCACTGGCTAACCGAAACCGGCCACGAAGGGGCCGATGAAGTCTATTCCGCCCGCCATGTCTCGGCGACGCTGCAATGGGCCTTCTCCCTGCCGGGCTCGCGTCTGGAGCAGGCGGCCTGCTTCGTCGACGGGCTCTTCTCGCTCGGACTGCGGCGCTGGGGCGGCCGCACCTGGGCCGAAAAGACCCCCAAGACGGTCATGCACGTTGACATGCTGAGCACCATGTTTCCGCAGATGCGCTACATTCACATCTTCCGCGAGCCCAAGGACGTCTATTGCTCGGTAAGAGGCCTACCCTGGGGCCCCAACAGCCTCGCAGAATTCGTGCAGTGGTACAACGATATCATGGGGAACGCCTGGCAAGCCCAGCAAGGGCTTGACGGCCGCCGGTATATGACGCTGAGCATGGATCAACTGGTGCAGGACCCCGCCCGTACCGCGCGGGTGGTCCTGGCGTTCGCCGGCCTGGACGAGGCAAACGGTGTGGTTCAGCAGTTCGCCGCGAAGGTCACGGCGCGGCAGTCGCACACCGGGCGCTGGCGCCAGGAGCTAAGACCCGATGAAATCCTTGCGATCGACGACCACTGCTCGGCCATGTACCACAGATGGCTGCGCACGACTGAGAACATCGGACAGCCACAAATGACAACTCCCGTTCACGCCTATGTCTGAAACGGGCGTCGCGCCCACGTGGCTCGCACCACGCGGCCCTCCCGCCCTCGGGGGTGATCCCAGCCCTGTTCGTAGTGGCGTCGTAAGGCGTTATTGTTATGGTCTCTCGGTGGAGGTTCCGCTGCCTGGCATTTCTATGCCCCGTTCGACAGGCTTTCCCGCGCACACGACAAACGTATGAAGCAAAACACCCCCCGGATTCGCCTGTCAAGTTCACCTGGGTTCTGGTCGATATGGGCATAGCGATGATCTGCGCAGATGAAGAAGACGGGAGAATAGGCAATGGTGACTCTGACCGCACGCAAGCTTCTTCGGCGGCTTGTTGAGAATGCCGTGGATTTCCT
>CAZGRF010000145.1:0-8263 GCA_964527825.1 uncultured Pirellulales bacterium | reverse complement strand
AGGATGCCAACAAGGTCTGGGCGGACATCTGGAGTGAATTCAAACCCCTTGTCACAGGCAGCGGGATGATTCGCCCGGAGGCGAAGGAAGGCTTCATCCCCGCCTGCGGCTGGGCCGAGTTCCTGGAGAGGCTCTGGCTGCTGAAGCACTATCTCGACTCCGTCCAGCGGATCTGCACGAAACAGCAGTGAACGCGCCCCGGCGGCGCCAAGACCCAGGCAGACCGGGAGTATCACTTGACGGGATGATACGCCTGTCACCTGCACCCAGTTGAAGAGGAGATCTTATGTCGATTTCAGTTTCATCAAGCGTCGATGATCGATCGGCCGTGGAACCGTTGGTCAATGCCTTCATGGAGAAGGTCGTTGCGCAATCGCCGGGAGAAACGGAGTTCCACCAGGCGGTTCACGAGGTGGCAAAGTCGGTGATGCCCATCGTTCAGGCAAATCCAGCCTATCGCGAGGCTCGGATTCTGGAGAGACTGGTCGTGCCCGAAACGGTGATCGTCTTTCGTGTCACCTGGGTAGACGATCACGGCGACATCTGCGTCAATCGCGGCTATCGCGTGCGCATGAGCAGCCTGATCGGCCCCTACAAAGGCGGGCTGCGTTTTCATCCGTCGGTCAACCTCGGCGTGCTGAAGTTCCTGGCCTTCGAGCAAGTCTTCAAGAACAGTCTAACGACACTGCCGCTTGGCGGCGCCAAAGGCGGGTCGGACTTTGACCCGAAGGGCCGGTCCGAGGGCGAGATCATGCGCTTCTGTCAGGCGTTCATGTGCAACCTATACCACTACATCGGTCCCGATGTGGATGTTCCGGCCGGTGACATCGGCGTCGGTGGGCGCGAGATCGGTTACCTATTCGGCCAATACCGCAAGCTCACCAACTGCTTCCACGGCGCCCTGACAGGCAAGGATCCGGGCTGGGGAGGCTCGCGTCTGCGGCCGGAAGCAACGGGGTACGGCGCTGTCTACTTTGCCAACGAGATGTTAGCCGGGCGCGGTGAGAGCGTCGAGGGCAAGACCGCCACCGTTTCCGGCTCGGGCAACGTCGCCCAGTATACCGTGGAGAAGCTCAACACGCTGGGAGCCAAGGCCATCACCCTTTCCGATTCGGGCGGGACGATCGTGGACCCCGATGGGATCGACGACGAGAAGCTCGAATGGGTCAAGGAACTGAAGAACGTCCTTCGGGGTCGTATCAGCGAGTACGTCCAGCAGTTCCCGGAGGCCCGGTATCTGCCCGGCAAGCGCCCTTGGAGCGTGCCCTGCGATCTGGCTTTTCCGAGCGCCACGCAGAACGAGGTCGATGAGAGCGACGCCCGGCAGTTGGTCAGCAACGGCTGCTACTGTGTCAGCGAAGGGGCCAACATGCCGTCCACCCCCCAGGCCGTCGAGGTGTTCCAAAAAGCCGGAATCCTCTACGGCCCAGGCAAGGCCGCTAATGCGGGCGGCGTAGCTGTTTCCGGGCTCGAAATGAACCAGAACGCCGGCTGTATGAGGCGATCCCGGGAGGACGTGGACAGCCAGCTCCAGGGCATCATGCGGTCCATCCACCGCAACTGCGTCAACTACGGCTCCAACGGCAACGGTTTCGTGGACTACGTGCGCGGCGCGAACGTCGCTGGTTTTGTCAAGATTGCCGAGGCCATGCTCCAGCAGGGCATCGTCTGAGCTTTCCTGCGACACGCTCCGCATATCCAGCTATCTTGCGGGCATTGGGCGAAGGGCCTCGGCGTGAGGCAGGTTCGCCTTCTTGGGGCGTCCGGCGGATGCAGCCTGCCGACTGCAACCGCCCGGACGCCCCGATATGTTTTGCGGCCCCAAAAAAGCACTTGCCTACGGGCCGGCATCTCCGTATACTGCGTGTTTTCGCCAAGGCTGGAAACCGATGTTCTCAAGGAGACCAATCGTTGAAGACGATGTTGCTTGACCACGTTGAGAGCGCGAGCCTCAAGAAGAATTTGCCGCATTTTGAAATCGGCGACACGGTGGATGTGCATTGCCGCATCCAGGAAGGGGATAAGACCCGCACGCAGGTCTTCACGGGCACGGTGATCGCTCGCCAGGGACGGGGCATCAACGAGAGTCTCACTGTCCGCCGGATCGTGAACAACGAGGGCGTAGAGCGCAAATTCCCGATCCACTCTCCGAACGTGCTGGATATCCGCCCGATCCGCAGCGGCAAGACCCGGCGGGCCAAACTGTACTATCTGCGGGACAGGACCGGCAAGGCCGTCAAGCTGGCTCATCGCCACAGCGAGCACACGGTCAGCAAGTGATTGACGATTCAGGAACTACTTCCTGTGATTCGGTTTCACCCACCGCGCGGGTTGTGTACCTAAACAGCCAATAATCTGTAGACCGCGGATCCCAAGATGCTGTTGAGGCGACGCAGACTACTTGCCGACCGTGTCAGGCTGGGCCGATGGGGCGAGAGATGTTGCGAACAGCTACTCAAGGCCAAGGGATTCAAAACGCTCACCCGCAACTTCTCCTGCAGGACCGGCGAGCTCGACCTGGTGATGGTCGATCCCGACGGCGTGATCGTCTTTGTCGAGGTCAAAACGCGAGCCGACGAGGCATTCGTCCCCGCCGAGGCGGCCGTCACCGCCCGCAAGAAGCGGCGTATGGCGCGAGCCGCACGATTCTTCCTGGCTGTCCACGAAATCGAAGACCGTCCCTGCCGCTTCGACGTCGTGACCATAGTCCTCGGGCGATCGGGCCGGCCCGTCACTCGCCACTACGAGAACGCTTTCGTGCCGTAAGGAGGTCGGTCTTCCAGCATTGTTCTGTGACTCTCGACCAGGTTAGGCGTCTATGCAGAGTGACAGAACATGCTCTGTTCTCCAAGGATTCGAGATGAAGCATCTGTTGGCTTTTGCACTCGGGGTGGTCATCGCCCTCGGGCTCATCATTCTGCTGGAGTTTAGCGGCGGGGCAGCCGACGTGACGCTGCCAGTGGCTCCGGAGAACGTCCCGAACCTCGACCCTCGTGCCATCGTCGTCCTCGAGTATCTGGACCGGCGACAGAGCATCATCGGCACAACCAAGTGGACCCGCGTTGCCTTCGCCGTCGGGGACGGTACTCTGCTGCTGACCGCTGCTCATTGCGTAGATGACTTCCAGGGTCCGTCGAAGCAGCCGGTGTCAACCGACATTGTGGTCATAAGTCCCTACTACGGCGACGTGTTCGGCTTTGAAATCGTTGCCATCGACAAAGAGGCCGACTTGGCCATCCTCAAGGCCCCATGGCCCGTGCATCCGGCGTTGGCTTTGGCGAGCGAAGCAGAGCTTGCGGCCGCGAAAGAGATTCTCATTGTCAGCCGCCCTCAGGCCAACAAACAGATCGGTCGAGAGGTGCGCACGGAATTGCTGGGCGTGCTTGAGACCAAGAACCCCGAACGCAACGAAGCCCTCCAACTCAAAGGAACACAGCAGGTTGCGAAGGGCTGGAGTGGCTCGGCCCTGCTCATTCCCGAGACCGGCAAGGTGGCCGGCGTGGTGACGCAACTGAGGACACGCACACTCCGTCGAGCGGTGTTCTGGCGTTCCTCTCGTCGCGATGCCCTGGGATGTAGCGTCGGCTCGATTCACGCCCTGTTGCGTAAGCAGGGTCTTGAGTCTGTCGCCGCCCTGCAGCCCAGCAAGCTGGAAGCGATTCCGGATGCCGAGCGCGGTTTCCTTCTGGCGATGGACTGCTTCGAAGCACTGGTGAAAGGCCAGCCGAAGAGACTGAGCCAGTCCGCGCAAGAATTGGCTCGTCTTCGGCCGGACTCGGTTCAGGCCCATCTGTTGGCGGCCTTGGCCGCCACCGTCCAAGCTCAAGACCCCAATCTGCCGCAGGAGGAATTCCTCGATCAGGCCAAATCGAGTTACGAGATGGCGCTGCGGGCAGACCCGAACAACGCGCACGCGCACGCCGTCTACGGGAACTTCCTCAGGAGGCAGGGGCGGAAGACCGAAGCGCTCGTCCAAACCGAGGCGGCACTGTTGATCGATCCGGACGACCGTCTGGCGCTGGTCAACCGGCTGAGCCTGTTGCCTCCGGCTCGGACCAAGGAGACCGCCGAGCGACTCATCCAGATCGATCCCAATGATCCGTTCTATTGGTTCTATTACAGCGGCTCCTTGCTTCATCTCAATGAAGGCCAGCAGGCATTAGAGGCGGCACAAAGAGCTGTGGACCTGGATCCCAATGGGCTCTTCTATGGCGGGCTGGCCGACGCGTTGGCCGGTCTCGGCCGCATGGATGAGGCCGAGACGTACTACAAACTGATGACCGAGCGATGTGCGTGCCAGCAGTGCTGGTACAAGTGCGCCGGTTTCCTCGTGGCGCATCGCCCCGATAAGCTGGAGGAGGCCCGGCACGCGCTGGACATGGCCGAATCCAAATCCCGATCAGGCAAGGTCACCCGGAAGGATATGAATACGCTGAGACTTCAGCTCCTTGAGAAAACCGCGCCGCAGGATGGCGAGACGCTGGCCCGGCGATTGATCGAGGCAGACCCTAACGATGCTGAGTACTGGTGGCATCTGGCGGCAATCTTGAGAACGCAGGAGAAGCACACGGAAGCCGCGCAGGCCGCGGGCAAGGCGGTACACCTTGACCCTAACGCACCTTATCGCCCTCGTCTGGCGAATTGCCTGGCCCGAGCGGGCCATCTTGAAGCTGCCCAACGGGTGTACGATGACATGCTCAACCGCCATCCCGAAAGGCCGCGATACTGGTATTGGTATGCCGAGTTCCTGGCGGACCACCACCCCGAGCGGGCCGACGAGGCGCTCGCGGCCCTGGAGAAGTCCGCAAGCAGCACCGGCGCTGGTAGGAACTGGTCCGTCAGCGACGCCGATCTTGATAAACTACAGACGCGACTCAATGCGAAGACCGGCGTGCCTCGATAGGACCGGCCTCCGTAATACCGTACCGAGCAGATGGACGCAAACAGCCTGCGGCACCGAGATGCCTTGCTGGAAGGAGTGCTCGTATGAGACATAAACTCGGCGCATGCCTTGCCCTTTCCGCCCTTCTGAGTCCCTGCCTTCATGCCTCTGAGACCGATCCGCGCGAAGTCATCGAAGCCCTTCGCGTCCAGATGAAGCAGCTCAAGACCATCGAGGCCGAGTACACCGTGGACTCCATCGAAGGACCTTCGCGGAAGCCGATGAAGTCTCGGGTGACGTATGTCAAGGACAGCGACAGATACAGCATCGTCGAGAACCAGACCGACCCGAACGGCCGCGAAGGTCTCAGACGCACGGTCTATGATGGGATCGAGGTCAAGGTTTTCGTGCAGGTGCGGAACGAACCCGGCCGGTCCCGAGGCATCATCTTACCCGCAGATCACAAGGACGTAGTATTCACGAGCGATGATCTGCTGCGAGCGGCAGGCTTCAGTCGCGTCGCACCGGGCAGTGACGAGCGCTTCTCCACGTTCGCCTTCGAGGACAGAGGCACGGAGATGATCGACGGCCGCGAGTGCCAACGAATCGTCTTCGTATCGCCCTATCCGTCTGGCCAGAGGGCGTTCAACTATGACTGGGTCGAGACCGACGGCTCGCGGCATATCCTCCGCAGAGTCGCCTGCCTGATCGACGACCGACCCGACCAACTGCTCTATGAGCATCGGTACAGCTATGACTCGTCGGGCGGCTACCCTTTCCCGACGGAAATCGTGTATCGTCGGTATGACATCGATTCGCAGGGCAAACGGACCCTCGAATATGACAAGCGGTTCCGCATCGAGCAGGTGCGAATCAATGAACCCGTCGATCCGTGCGAGCTTGCCTTCACGTTTCCCGAAGGGACAATCGTGAATGTGGCCCCGCCGACGGTCAGCGCCGCCGAGCTCAGGAATCCCGACCCCGCCCGCCTGCCCGAGAAGGAAGAGTCGCCGTTTGATCCCAACCTGACACAGCCCGATCCCAGGACTGAGTTCCGCTTCCCCAGGGGTCAGATTCCCTTGTTCCTGCCCGTGCGGTTCGGACCTCGCACCTACGACTTCCTTCTGGATACCGGCTGCACGGGCACAGTCTTCGACCTCTCGTTCCGGCCCCTGCTCGGACGACCCAAGAGGGCGATGGGAATGTCATCGCCAGGCAATCCTCTGGTGGTGCAGGCTTTCGCGGCGCCGCGTGCCTTCGTCGGCCCGTTCGACCTCGCCGACTGCAACGAAGTGGTGTGTGCAAACCTCAAGAGCTTCACCCCGATCCTGGGACGGGAGGTGCACGGGATACTTGGCATGGACATCCTGAGGACCCACGTCGTTCAGATCGACTTCGACCAAGGTCGCATCGCGTTTCTCGACGATGGGCGAGAAGGCCACTCAGATTGGGGATGGGAGCTGCCGATTACCTTCAATCAGATGAAGATGCCGCAGATCAAGGTCGTCGTTGGCGATCAGCCGGAGCAGGATTTTACGATTGATACGGGCGCCGGCGGCAGCGGCGCAGTAACCAAGGACCTCTTTGAACGGCTCCTTGCCAAGGGGGATTCCAGGACGGCCGATACGGCAGTCGCCACCGGCGCCGGTGTCATCCATTCGAGGGACGTGCGCTCCGGCCGCGCTACGGTCGGCCCGTTGGAATACCAGGGCCTGATATTCACTGAAGGCAACAGTAACCGTCTCGGTCTGGATTTCCTTTCGCGTCACGTAGTGACGTTCGATTTTCCGCGACGCAGACTCTATCTCAAAAAAGGTGCGGACTTTGACAAGCCCGATGAAACGGGCATGTCCGGCGTGAGTCTGGTGCGCTCGGAAGGGCGTACGGTCGTGTACGCGGTCTACGAGGGACAGCCGGCGGCCAAGGCCGGCATCAAGGTTGGCGATGTTCTCCTCAAACTGCAGGGTCGGGATACCAGCACCCACGCCATGTGGGAGATTCGCGACCTGCTCCGCTCCGGCGACGGGAAGGAAATCACCGTGACCATCCAACGCGGCGACCAAGTCATGGATGTCGCAGTCGTTCTTGAGAGACAGATCTGATTCGCTCAAGATAGGCCGATGAACCTGATTGACACGCATTGCCATTTGACCTTTGAGCCGCTGGACGACGATGTTCCAGCGGTGGTGGAGAGAAGCCGTCAGGCCGGCGTCGGCGGTTGGATCACGGTCGGGACCAATCTGGCCGACAGCCGCAAGGCCGTTGAGCTGGTGAGCCAATACGACGGGATGTATGCTGCTGTCGGTATCCATCCTCACGACGCGAAGGACGCCATCGAGGATGCGCTGGATGAGCTCAGGCGGCTTGCCCAGAGGCCAAAGGTCGTCGCAGTCGGCGAGACGGGCCTGGACTTTCACTACAACTTCTCCAAGCGGCCCGACCAGAAACGGGTGTTCGCGGCCCATCTGGCAATGGCCAGGGAACTGGGCTTGCCGGTCATCATTCATTGCCGCAACGCGCTCGACGAGACAATCGAGGTCCTCGACCGGCATGGCCGAGGACTCAAGCGCGTGGTGTTCCACTGCTTCAGTGGCACCGCCCGGCAGGCGGAATCGCTTCTGACCAAGGGCTACCACCTCTCCTTCACCGGCGTCGTCACGTTCAAGAACGCCGCACAGACGCGCGAAGCGGCGAAGGTCGTGCCGCTCGATCGGCTGATGGTTGAAACCGACTGTCCCTACATGTCCCCCGAACCCGTGCGAGGGCGCAAACCAAATGAGCCGGCTCTGATGGTTCATACGGCCAGATTCCTAGCTGAGCTGAAAGGTGTCGATCCCGATGAATTCGCCGAGGCAACCACACAGACGGCCGCGACATTCTTCAGCCTGCCCTCTCCATCTGCCCGATAAGATGGGATAGATAGGATGTGCTGGAAAAATGTCGTTTGCAGTCCTGGCAGGCGCCATGATATAGGACTTGTGTATCGTTTAGCCAAATGTCTCAAATGCCTTCGGTGAGGGTTTTTGGGACCGGAACATCGGTTCTCTTTGCACTGATTTGACTTTCTCCCTCCCTGCGGCCTATATTTAATAGCCAAGGCTCTGTGCCGTCGAGGCCGGCATGTTGCCTCTGCCCGTACCCTCGATGAGGTGGAGGACTTCCGCGGAAGGCGCTGTTTTTGGGAAGGACGTGCATAGCCACTTATGCCAGGGATGTTTGATTACGCTGCGATAACCAGAGTGCAGCAGGCAAATGATATCGTTGACGTTGTGAGTGAGCACGTCAGCCTCAAGAAAAATGGACGGGAGATGGTTGGCCTGTGTCCCTTCCACGAGGACCACAAGCCCAGCATGAACGTCAGCCCGACCAAGCAAATCTTCA
>CAZGRF010000144.1:0-8280 GCA_964527825.1 uncultured Pirellulales bacterium | reverse complement strand
GCGGGCCCGCCCAAACGATACCACGTGTGCGGGGCCAGCGGATGATCCTGCTCAACGATTTCTTCCAAGCCGCTGAATATACTCATCTGCTACCTTCCACACATCGCCGGCCCCCATCGTGACGACCAGATCGCCGGCACACAATTGACTCTCAAGATAGTCACAGATCGCATCGAACGCGCCGATATGCACGGCCTCGGTCCCTTCAGCGCGAATCCGATCGGCCAGCATTGCCGCGTTCACTTCGTTGCGGCTGGCCTCGGAGTCGCGGACGAAGTAAATCTCCGGAACAATCACCTTGTCGGCCGAGGCAAAAGCGGCCGCGAATTCGTCCAGGAAGAACCGCGTGCGGCTGTATTGGTGCGCTTGGTAGACGCACCAGAGCCGTTCCGGCCGGTACTGGGCTCGAATGGCGCTGAGGCTCGCCTTGATCTCCGTCGGATGATGGGCATAATCGTCGAGAATGGTGATCCCGTCGAACTGTCCCTTGAGCATGAGCCGCCGATCCACTCCGGTAAAGCGGTCCAGCACACCCAGGATCGTCGCGGGCTCTATGCCGATGCTCACGGCGACCGCAACTACGGCTAGCGCGTTCGTGACGTTGTGCCGGCCCGGCAGGGAAATCCGCGTCGAGCCCAAGAATTGCCCATCGCGGAAAACACCGAAGTGACAGAACCCGCCGTGCTGCCGGACATTGCGCGCGTAGAAATTGCAGCCCGCATGCAACCCGAAAGTCACAACCGCCCGTTCGTCGCCCAGCCGCTTGACGACCCGGGCCACATTCGGGTCCCGACCGTTGGCGACGACGAGACCGCCCGTCTTGCTGCCGCGAGCGAACTGGTAAAAAGCGTCGACGATATCCGCCTCATCCCGATAGCAGTCGAGGTGGTCCCGCTCGATGTTCAATATGCAGGCGACCCTGGGCCGAAGGTTCAGGAAACTCCGGTCATACTCGCAGGCCTCAGCAACGAAGAACTCACTGTCGCCGGTGCCGGCGGAAGCACCCAACTGAGGAATCTCAGCGCCCACGACGAAGTTCGTATCGACGCCGGCCTGCTTGAGACAGTAAGCCAGCCACCCGCTGGTCGTACTCTTTCCGTGCGTGCCACTGACGGCAATGCCTTCGAAATGGTCCATCATCTCGCCCAGCAGTTGAGCGTACTTGTGGATGCGGCAGCCCTGCTGCCTGGCGCGCTGCAACTCCGGGTTAGAGTCCTTGATCGCCGCCGAGATGACTACCGCCTCGGTCTGCGGCCCCACGTTCCCGGCGTCGTGACCGATACGAATCTCCGCACCCATCTGACCCAGGCGCGCCGTGACGGACGTGGCCGTTTGGTCCGAACCACTGACAATGGCGTGCTTTTCGAGAAGGAATTGAGCCAGCCCGCTCATGCCGATGCCGCCGGCCCCTACAAAATGGAAGTGCATACCCGCAACCTTTGGCCGGCTGACGACCTCCACCACCTCGTAGCGGTGAGCCGCCTTGACCTTCGCCGGATGGGTCTGGATCTGGGCCCGACTCATTGCATCCTTTCTGCAAGCCATCTTCCCTGAAAGAACATCGGCACAGTCTAACAAAAACCCACAATCAAAGAAAGCCAAATCGCAGTGCGATATCAGAAAAGTGGGGTAAGCCACACAGACTTGCAGCGAGAGGCACAATCTTTACTGCCTCAACATGCCGACAGCGCAGCGACTAATTCCGGCTGTACAAATCATCACTGTGGAGAGCACCAAGGTACAACAGGCTAGGCGGCGGCGCAACGATCACGCCCGTGAGGCTTTGGAGCGCCGTGTTGCAGTCTCGGCCCTGCTTTGCTTCTTGTGGTTCAGCAGGAGCTTCATCGCTTTCTTGACGTCGGAGACCTTCAGCACACCCGTGGTGCGGCCGCCCTTTCCCCCGGCGGTGCAGTAGGCATAGGATATGTTGATGTGCCCTTTGGCCAGCTTCTCGGCCACAACAGCCAGCTCTCCCGCCCGGTTCGCCAGATCCACACAAAGCACGTCCGTCTCGTTGTAGGGCATGTTCAGTTTGGACAGCACCTCTCTGGCCTTCTCCGCGTTCTCAAACACCACCCGCATCACACCGTGCTCGGCCGAATCCATCATGGTGATCGCCGTAATATTGATCTTGGCCTTTGCAAATTCCCCCAGCGCTAAGGCCAGTGCTCCCGGCTTGTTGACCATGAACACCGAAAACTGCGGCGCAATGTACATGCTCTCGCCTTTCCAAAACAAGTCTCTCGCATCATGTTCGATATATGCCTACCCCGAACGGGAAATTGCCCGGCCCAAAGCCTTCCTATATTATCACCGAAAGGACCGCACAATTCAACTGCAATCTTCCTTCTGAGATACGAAGGTGCGGCCCTGTTGTGCCCGATAATAGGTGTTTTGCGCGATTCTCGCGTGAGATCACGAGGCCCTTTCTGTTTCCCTCACGACGAAGTGCCCAATCCCAGCCCCTTCCTTGACCCAGCGGGCCTCGCTTTCCGGACTCCCTGACGCGCACAGAAGCGCCATGGATCGCGCCGGCCGATCCGGACAGCAGCTCACCGCAATCACCCGAAAATGGACCGAAGGCGAAGGGGGCCGCACCGCAGGGACCGATGTAGCCAAGCCGGGCGAACCTAAATGCACCTTCGACGGCAGACTCTCTTTAGACGCAGTCGGACCTGGCGGATTCAAGTATCCCGCAAACGCCTCCGCCTGCACCACCAGCGGCGAAGATGCCGGTTCTCCGCCATCGGCTGTTCGGCTCGCCTGCCGTGCGCGGAACGCTTCCACCACGCCGGGGCGGTCCCGCAGCCTCTCAAGCTCGGGGTCGGCCTGCTTCCACTGGTCCACGCAGAGCGCAAGCACGCCGCACGCGGCCAAAACCGCACAACCACCAAGAATGTGCAGCATCCTCGCCACAGGCTACTCCACGCATCGTTATTGTGTGGGCTGCGTTGCTGGCTGTTGCGAGCCGCTATTGCTGAATCGGGTCCTCGTGCCAGTGATCTATTAGGATCGCCAAGTCGGTGAAATCAACCTTGCAGTCGCCGTTGATGTCGCCGGCGATGATGGTTTCGCAAAGGGGTTCGCCAAAATAGGACTTGCTCGCCTCAGCGGTACCGCCGTAGGCACCCATGTTGATCCGCCCGCCGTTCGGGAATGGCTCAAGTCCAATCGGGCTGTGCGGATCGCCCCCATCGATGCAGGGGCTCGTCACCTCGTCGATGACCCAGCTTTGGCTGTTCGGGTCCCAGCGGCCCGCTTGGCTCTTCAAGTGATAATCGCCTTCGACCCAGAAATCGTCACTGTTCGGCCAGAAGGAGTAGTATGGCGTGCCATTGGGATCCCAATAGCCCGCGCGGGCAAAACAGGGATCGCCAGCCAACCAACTACCAGTGAGATTGACAGCGCCGCCACCTACAATGCGGATGTCGTTCGCGTCGCCAGAACCTATCATACCGTACTCGACGGTGATGGATACGGCCGGTATCATCCGGCGAGGGTCATTCTTTGAGGAGAACACTATTACCTCAGCACCGCCACCAACGCCATAGGTATTTCCCCAAATTATGGTATTGGAGATCAGACCGCCATGTTCGGAGAAGAGGACGCCACTGCCCGAAAAGCCTCCCCGGTTGCCGACAATGGTGCAGTTGACGATCTCGCAGTCCACTGCGACCAACAGACCGCCACCGTTGCCGCCCCCTGCTAGGCCACCACCGGCCATCGCCCAGTTGCCGGTAATAAAGCACCCCTCGAATCTCGCAACAGCGACGGAGTCCTTCGGGCCCGAACACTCAATGCCCCCTCCATTAATCGACACGTTGTTGGACACGATACACTGAATCACATGTACAGCGGAATTGACTGCAGCCAGGCCGCCGCCCTTTCCGGCTGTGTTGTGTCTGAGAATGCAGTCGATAATGGTGGGGCCGCTGTCTTCGCAGAGGATGGCTCCACCTTCGGCTGCATTGCCATTCACGATCGTGAACTCTTGGAGGACCGAACTGGCCGTTTCTCCATCACGAAAGTGGAATCCCCTGTGGCGCATCTCCAACGAACCCAGGCAGTCGATGATGCAGGTTTCCGGTCCGGCTTCGCTCTTGACGGTGATGGCCTTGCCCTTGAAGTCGATGTCTCGATTGCCGTCGCCGGTGTAGATGCCCGGTGCTACAACAACCGTGTCGCCCTCGCTGGCAGCATCAATGGCCGCTTGGATAGTAAGATAGTCCTCGGGCACCTTAAAAACGTCCGCGGCACACCACGGCGTCATGGTGAGTAGAAGTATGGTCCGCCATACCATGCTTTTTCGCCTTGTCAGCCACTTGCTGTTCAGTGCGAGCCGCTATTGCTGAATCGGGTCCTCGTGCCAGTGATCTATTAGGATCGCCAAGTCGGTGAAATCAACCTTGCAGTCGCCGTTGATGTCGCCGGCGATGATGGTTTCGCAAAGGGGTTCGCCAAAATAGGACTTGCTCGCCTCGGTCGTGGCGCCGTATGCACCCATGTTGACGCGCCCGGCGTTGGGAAAAGGTTCGAGCCCGATGGGACTGTATGGGTCGCCCGCGTCGATGCAGGGGCTGGTCACTCCATCAATCGCCCAACTCTCGATCGCCGGGTCCCAACGACCAGCTTGGCTCTTGAGATGATAGTCACCTTCGACCCAGTAGTCGTCATTCAGATCGTCCGATGTCCCGTTGAGGTCCCAATAGCCAGGAGCGGCGAACAGAGGATCGACATCGATATTGCCTTCTCCGGGCCAGCCGCCTTGAACATCGCTGTACATGACCTGCGCCAAAGAATCCTCACTAACGCCGATTTCGTCACCGCCGTTCC
This sequence comes from uncultured Pirellulales bacterium, assembly GCA_964527825.1. Classification (GTDB taxonomy): domain Bacteria; phylum Planctomycetota; class Phycisphaerae; order Sedimentisphaerales; family Anaerobacaceae; genus JAFGLV01. The sequence goes on along the minus strand of CAZGRF010000144.1, from coordinate 3,447 downwards.
ACAGGATCGTGTTGACGATCGAGAGCCGAGCCTGGTCATCCGCACAGCAAGCCCCGGCATACGGAGCCGTATTGCCGAAGAAGGTGCAAGAGATCACGGTCGCCTCCGTTTCCTCAATGTAGATGGCGCCGCCAGCTTCGCCGGCCGCATTCGCGATGAAACGACAGTTCAGGATGTTTCCCTGGTCGCGGCTGTATATGGCGCCACCGATCTTGGCTCCGTTGCCGAGGAAGGTGCAATCCTCAATGACAGACGGAGCCCCCCATGCAATACCGATCGCGCCGCCGATACCACGTGCGCCCTTGTCTCCGGCCGTGACGACGTTCCACGCAAACGTACATCTTCTGATTGCAAACTCGTCAGCCCCGGGGGGTGTATTACGACCCACAACCGCCGTCATGGCACCTCCCCCATAGACGGCGGCATTCTGAAGAAACGCGCAGTCGATCAACTCGGGCCCTACCCCCGCGTATACACAGGCTGCACCGCCGGCGTAAGCGGAGTTGCCAACGAAAGTACAGTCCCTTATGGAGGGAAGACATGGCCTGACACTCAAGTACAGCCCGGCACCGCCATCCTTCGCCTTTCCTGACCTGATCGTGAATCCGTCAAGCACGGCAGACCTGCCGCACGGCTCGGCCGTCACGATATGATAGGTATTCTCGGCCCGTGTCGGCTCAGTCAGCAGGTCGCACGGGTCCACGAGGGGGACGTCATCCCCCGCCAGATCGCCACTGAGAACGGTCTCGTACAGGACGACGTCTCTGACATTCGGGTCGACCGCACCCACGCCAGCAAAGCCGCCCTTGATAGCCACGCCGTCGAGCAAACGAAAGCTCGTGTTCCGATCCCCCGTGCCGTCGGGATGAGCCGGGCTTTGATCGGGCTTGTAGACGCCCTGGGCGACGCGGATTTCCACCGGCACCTGGGAATCATTTGCGTCGACAAGAGCATCCTGAAGATAGCTGTAAGCATCGGTCCAAGATGAACCGTCATTCACGCCTCCGGCGATGGCGTCCACATAGATCCTTCGGACAGAATCCGCTGTCGTGGTTGCCTCCGATCCTCCCGAGTCGGCCAGCACGGGGATGAGCAGAGCGCCCAGCACCACCGCCTCAAACAACGCTCGTTGAAACAAATTCGACATGGCTCGCGACATCATAGCACCTCCCGCATTTCTCCTCTGCTTCCCATTATTCCAGCGTCTGTTACTGCCAAGTGGCCTTGTGGTCTTCGCCGTCGCAGTCCGACACTTGGACCCTTCCGGTGGTCTGCGCACCGAACAAGGCGCAGCGTCTCGAATCGAATCCCAGAGTACTCCGCTCTTGTCGAACACCCTCCTGCGACCGTCATCACTTACCTTATACACCATGTTATACGAATGTTGGCGGAAACACAAGTATTCTCTGCTAACACGATCATCCGTTTCGAGACGCGACTTGGAGACCGCATTTCTCGCACTTGAAACGCAGCATCCCCCGCCTACCGGACCACGGCGACAGGAGCGGTACTTCCTGGCAGTGTCTGAATCCCAGAGACTTCACGCTTCTCAACCGGAAGTGGGGTCGGACAGCGATGCTGACGTAACGACCGCTGCCCCACCCACGCAGAAACAGGTAATCGCGTCTCTTCTACTCGAATCTCAACGTCTGAAGCCCTTCCGCCGTCCGCCTATAAATAGTATTAAATAGGGACGGACCCTATTTTCTGGGTCGGCCGCGGGGCAGTGGGCGCAAGCGACAACCCAATCGTACCTCCAGCTTACTGACGAAACGATCGCCGCCCAAGGGTCGGCCGCGGCTCGTTCGCAGCCGAATTCTCTCTACTTCGACTGGGTCATCAGCGGCCGTCAGCGTCTCCTTCCACTGCTCGGGGTCGATCCGCTCCGCCCACGAGGCCAGGTCCAGAAGACCCGAACCGTCCCGCCCACCACAGTGCGCGGCCGCACTGCTCCAGACCCAGCGCCAGGGCCGTCGACACAAACGGGCCCGCACCGGATTCCGCTCCACATACGCCAGGGCCTTCCAGAAATGAGCGTCATCGAGCGCACACGAATAGAAACGATTCTGCCAGAGATGGCCGGTGCGACCGTGCAGGCGATTGACGTATTGAGCGTATAACTGGTTCGTCCGTTTCAAGGCCAGTGCCAAAGACGTCTCTTCTGCGGGGGTCGCGATCAGATGAAGGTGGTTGCCCATTAGGCAATACCCCTCGACCGCTAGGCCAAATCGCTGCGAGGCCTCCCGCAAAAGCGCAAGAAAGACCTCCCGATCCTCATTCAGAAAGAACACATCTTGCCTGTTGTTGCCCCGCTGCGTTATGTGATGAGGGCAACCCGCTATGACGACTCTTGAAGTCCTGGGCATAGCGGCATCATAGCCAAGCGACGCACACGCTGTCAAGAAGAAGGCAGAAAAATAGGGTCCGTCCCTATTTTAGAGAATTCATGCTTGCATGACGAGAGCGAACGGCTATATTGCGGGGCTTTGGGGATTGGGTAGATGGTCTATGATGTGTCCGATGGGGCAAAAGGAAATATATCTGTCGGTGGTGGCGCCGGCGCATAACGAGGCCGAGAACCTCGGTAGGCTTGTCGAGGAAGTGACCGCCGTCGCATCGGTTCTGAAGCAGCCCTGGGAAGTCATCATCGTCAACGACGGCAGTACGGACGAGACCGAGTCGGTGCTGCGCGCGCGGATGAACGACTGCCCGCAACTGCGTGTATTGTCGATGAAGCAACGCTCGGGCCAGAGCGCGGCGGTGGAAGCCGGGTTGCGCATGGCGCGCGGCCGGTTCGTCGCCATGATGGACGCCGATCTACAGAACGATCCGGCCGACCTGCCGACGATGCTGGAGCTGCTGGCCCGCGACGAGTGCGACATGGTCAACGGCTGGCGACGTGATCGGCACGACCCGTGGATCAGACTCGTCTCAACCCGCGTCGCCAACCGGGTGCGCAACTGGCTCACGCACGAGACGATCCGCGACTCGGCCTGTGGGCTGAAGGTCTTCAAACGCGAGTGCCTGCCGCCTTTGAAGCTCTACAACGGGATGCATCGGTTTCTGCCGACGCTGGTGAAGATGGAAGGGTTCCGCGTCGTTGAGGTCCCAGTCCACCATCGCCCCCGCACGGCGGGCAAAGCCAAATATGGCGTCCTCAATCGCGTCTTCAGAGCCTTGCGTGACGCCTTCGCGGTTCGCTGGATGCAGAGCCGCACCGTAAGATACGAATTCACAGAATGGGAGCGGTGACATGCTGGAAGAGTTCTCGAGCGATCCTTATTGGACAGTTTTCGGCTTCGTGTTTCAGGGGGCTTTTTTCGGCCGCTTCCTCGTGCAGTGGATTGCCTCCGAACGCCGGCGCGAGAGCGTCATTCCGGTGGCATTCTGGTATCTGAGCATCGTCGGCAGTCTCGGGCTTTTCATCTACGCCTTCTTCGGCAAGAA
>CAZGRF010000143.1:0-8321 GCA_964527825.1 uncultured Pirellulales bacterium | reverse complement strand
AGGAGCGCTCTAAGAGCCTGGCGATCTTCTTGTCCACGGCGCAACATCCCGACCCGGCGGGTGGGCAGTTCATGCAGAGGCACAAGTTGTGCGGACTCCAGAAGATTCGCGGCCACTTCTGCAATATCGAGGCCCGAGTTCCAGTTGCCGTTCGGGTCCGCCAGCCAATTGCGGGCCTCCCTGATCACGCGCGTGACGCGGCCTTCCCGGTCGGGCTGTTCGAGCACAACATCCGGGCCGCGGTTGCGGAAGATGCCCATGACAGCCATGGGGATGGAGGGGTCGCGGACGGTGCCGTCGGGATAGAAGATGCCGTGGACATCGCCCCAGGCACGCGGGCTGTTCGATACTATCATAAGCTCCCACAGATAGAAGCCTATGTGGGCGTTCACGTGCTCCTGGATGGTCATGTCATACGGATTGGCACGGCACACGCAGCCCATCTCATCATTGATGACCTGCTTGTGCGCCTTGGCGGCTGCTAACTTGGCCTTCTCGATGTCGGTCCGCACCGCTTCCCGCGTCTGCTGGTAGTCGTGGAACACCAACACATCGACGTCATCGGCGCATTGCTCCATAGTGTATTCGTACGCGAAGCCAATGGTCACGGGCGTCTGACCATCGAGCTTGCGGAACACGCCCGCCATGTGTTTGGCGAAGGCCAAGCGCGGGGCCGTGCGCTCGGGCCGGTTGGGCGGATAATCCGGCTCATTATACACGTCCCAGAACGCCAGGCCCGGCTCCTTGCCCAAGGTGTCCACGAGGAACTTGGCCCATTCCTCGGCGCCTGGATACCCCTCGCCCTGCATCTGCCAGCCATATCCAACGACCGGCATGACACCGATGCCGCGCTGGTCGGCAGCGCGTACCAGGTGCAGCAGGTTCTCGCGATACTGGTTGGGATCGTTCTGATAGGCTTGATAAGTGATGAAGCAACGAATCTGGTTGATCCCCAGCCGCTGGGCATACGTCAGGTCTCGCTCCGTGATCTTCGGCGAGTAGTTGTTCCACATCCCGGAATGGCCGCCATATTCGGCATAACAATAGTCGGCGCCGCGGATGGTCGACGTATCGGCCGGCGTGCGCGAGCCTGCGCGGCGCGGGATGGGATACGCCTCAACCGACGCCGGGACTTCGGGCAGGGCGGCAGGGCGGACACCGGTGGTTGCGGAAGCCCCGGCCCGTTCAAAAGGCCGCAACAAGTCGATGTACTTGGTAATCTGCTCGCGCAACGCCGCTGGGTTAGGAGGTCCCTGCCGTAGCAGCCCAATCGTGCGGGTGGGTGGCTCGCGCATCGCGATCAACTGCGCCGCTTCCAACAGGTTGGCGAGCTTCTCCGCGGCATTGAGTCCGTCCTTCCAATTGCCGGAGGGATCGTCCAGCCACCCTTGGGCGGCCGCGATGTCGGTATTGACCCAGCCCTCCCGGTTGACGTTCTCCAGCAGCGCACTGTCCGAGCGGTTGCGGAACAGGCCGAACATGGCCGCGGGAATCGACGGGTCGCGTACGGTGCCATCAGGGTAGAACACGCCGTGAACGTTGCCCCAACGCTTGGTAATCATCAGTTCCCAGATATACCAGCCCACGCCCGCTTTCGTGTGTTCCTCAAGTGTCACATCATACGGGTTGGCGCGGGCGATACATCCGATCTCCGTATTCATGACTTGCTTGCCGACCTTTGCCGCAAACGCCTTCGCGCGGGCGATGTCCTCGGCGATGGCAGCGCGGGTCGAGAGATAGTCGTGGAAAGAGAGCACATCCACGGCGTCGGCGAGCGCCTCCATGTTTCGCTCGTAGGCTACGCCAATGGTCACCGGGGTCTTCTTGTCGAGCTCGTGCAGGATGCCGGCGATCAAGCGGGCGATCTCCATGCGCTTCTGTTGCTGATCGCCAGGAGAGCCGGCGGCGTTGTAATCAGGTTCGTTGGAGGCATCCCAGAAGGCCAGCGCCGGTTCATCGCTGATGGCGGTGACCAGTCCCGTCACAAATCCGCGGATGCGGTCACGGTCGATCGTGCGGTCCTCGTTGATGAATGTCTGCGTCCCGCCGATGGTGATCATCAGGCCGATGCGGCGCCGATTGCACGCGCGCGCAAGGTCTACGAGGTTCCGGCGGAAGGCCGGCTTGTCGGCTTCCCACGAGGCATAGTCCACGAAAACACGCAGTTGATTGAGCTTCAGCCGGTCGGCATACGTGAGATCGCGTTCGGTCTCCGATGCGCTGTAGTGACGCCAGTAGTCGGTTGTGTCCGCGGCGCCCGATCCGCGGTAGTTGGCGCCCCGGATCGTGGATAGATCGGAGGGAGTGAGTTTGGTCGTATTGGTTGATGCGCCGGCGGCAAGCGCCGGGGTCATCAGTAGCATTACCACGCACCACAAACGAGTCGTCATCGGCCACCTGCTTTCAATGGAAGTATCCCAAACCAATTTCAGTGCGATTCTCCTATACGTCGGATCTGCCTACTCGAACAACTTCAGAGCCACCGATTCGCCCATCAGCCGATAGCCCTCCGTGTTGGGATGGACGTAATCCGTGGTCAAATCCCTGCGGATGCTCAAAGGGTTCTGCGGGTCCTGGACGACCTTCTCAAAGTCCAGCACTGCGTCGAACCGGCCGGCTTCCCGAATCCACTTGTTCACGGTCTGCCGCGTGGCCTCGTTGGCGGGCGTGTCCTTGCGAGAGTTCTGGATCGGCAGCAACGTCGCGCCAATGACCTTGATGCCTTTGGCGTGGGCTTTCTCGATAATCTGCTCATAGGCGGCAATGAGTTCTTCCGCCGGGGCCTGCTCGTAGCTGATGTCGTTGATGCCTTCCAGCAGAATTAGGTGCGACACGTTCGGTCTTGAGAGCACGTCCTCTTCCAGACGCTTGAGACCCGCCGGACCTGCTGCATCCGCCGACACCAGACGATTGGAGCCGATGCCCATGTTGATCACGCAGACCGGCGTGCCATCCTCCAGCGCCGGCAGACGTTTGGAAAGCACGTCCGGCCACGCGGCGTTGGCGTTGATGGCGGCCGTCGCGCCGTCCGTGATTGAATCTCCGAGCGTCACGATCACCTTCGATTTCGCCGGAGCCAATACTTGCACATCTGACACGAAGAAATACATCGTGGTGCGCGAATTTCTGCCCGCGAATGGGAGCATCGTGTCGCCACAGTGGTCGCCCGCCGCCACGTAGTTCATCTTCAGACCGGTGGGATGAAACGCCTCGGGCGTCGTCGATTCCGGCAAGAACAGGTTGATTGTCACGTCCTCGTGTTGCTTGACTGCCAAATCCACCGGATCACTCCACATCTCTTTGCCCGGCTCCAGCTTCAGCGTTGTGGCGCCGTCAAACGTCAACACATGATCGGTTTCCGGCACGATGTCCAGCCCGGACACGGTGCGCCGCAGCGCCACGCGCGCGCCGCCGATTACCAGCGGCTGCGTCGAAAAGCAGTTGGTCAGCTTCACTCGCAGCGCCGCGCCTCCCAGCTTGAGGAACATATTCAAACGCAGTGTCTGATTGTTGAACGTCGGCACAGCCTGCGGCGCTCCGTTGACCGTCGTGGGCAGATAGCTGACCGCCCAGGCGTCCACCCACTTGCGCTCCGCAGCCGGCCCGACGCCCGGCACGGCCGCCCGGCCCCGTGCGCCGATCGCCGGCATCATCACGCAGAGGACAGCCAGCAAGCACCCCGCCTGCGGCCGTTGGCCGAGATATCGTCTCATACCTGTCACCAAACCCTCCCTTCATTAGCCCCACATGATCTCCCAATCTCCCCACGTGGGAGAACGTCTTGGTTTCACAATAGACGTCAATTATGTGCAAACATACCCAAGGTCACACCTTGGAAGCCTCCGGCCGTGTCGGTACTCAGGAAAGAGGACTGAAGGTCCTCGCCGAGTTTGGTGAAAGCGCCGTTGCCGATCTTGTAGAACAGGCGCGTCACGGTCCCGGCGCCTTCGATCTTCAAGTCGATGGACGCGACGTTGTCAGGCAGTTCCTGCGAGGCTAGGACCTTGGGTGGTGTCTGCCCGCCGCCACGACGAAAGCCCCGGCCGGAACCACCGGCGGGTTGCTCGACCGAGATCTCGGTGAGGTGGCCGGAGTCGATTTTGACGTTGATGGCGTAGTAATGGGTCTCGTTCTGGAAAGCGGCCAGGCCGGCGACGCAATCGGCCGTCTGCGGCTGGGCCGTCAGGGTTACGGAGCAACTGAAATCATTGTTCTGCTGCCGCACGGCCAGATAAGACGGATTGCCCTGCCCGGAGAACACATCCTCACGAGGTTCAAGGAAGAGGGCCTTGGCGGTCTTGGAGGTCACCCACCATCTTGAGGTCGGTCCCCGCAGGCCGATCCAGCGAAAGGCTAAGTTGTCGGAATCGAAATTGTCGGTGAAACTGATATTGCCTGTGGTTGCCACAGCCGGGGCCTTGTCGGCGGGAAGGTTGGGCTTCTTCACGGTCAAGGGAACCGGCGTGCGAGGCGGTAGGATGATGGGCCAACCGTCTTCCAAGGTGACCGGGAGCATGAACGTCTGGCGGCCGGTGTTGTAGAAGCCGCGTTCATAGGGCTGGCAGGCGAGAAAGACTGCGTACCACTGGCCGTTCTGTGTCTGCACGAGGTCGGCGTGACCGGTGCAGGTGACCGGATTGGGACGGTCCGCAGGCAAACCCATAGCGGAGAGGATCGGGTTCTTATCCCAAGGCACATACGGCCCGCGGAGAGAATCCGACCTGAAGATGACTTCGGTATGGGCCGTGCTCGTGCCACCCTGGGCACACATCAGGTAATAGGTACCGTTGATCTTATAGAGGTGGGGACCTTCGCACCAGATGGGGTGTTTGGAGATGTCGGTGCCGCCGTTGACAATGACGGTCTTTTCGCCGACAGACGTCTTCTGATCGAGATCGAATTCCTGGATCTTGATAGCGCGATGTCCGTTGTACAGGGCACGTCCGACCGGATCGTCACAACTGAGGAGGTAGCACTTGCCGTTGTCATCGAAGAAGATGTCGGGATCGATGCCGCCAACGCTCGGCAGCCGGACCGGCTCTGACCAGGGACCTTGGGGATTCGTGGCGGTGACCAAGAAGTTGCCGATGCCGCCGACGAGGGTGTTTACCACGTAGAAAGTGCCGTTGTGATGGCGGATGGTGGGCGCGTACGTGCCGGAAGAGACCTGGCCGCCTCGCATGGCGAACTGCGACGGCCGGTCGATGACGTTGCCGATCTGCGTCCAGTTGACCAGGTCCTTGGAGTGCCAGATGGGGATGCTGGGGAAGTAGTTGAAGGCGGAGTTGACCAGGTAGTAGTCATCGCCGACCCGACAAATGGAAGGGTCGGGATAGAAGCCGGCGATGATGGGGTTCAGGTATTCGTCAGCCCCGGGCGTGACTGTGGTCTTGCCGTTGTAGGTGAAGGAGGTGAATTTCACCCAAGAGGAAGTACCCGGGGCGTCGGCTACTATGACAGCCGGGGCCAGCGTGAGAAACGCCGCAGTGACAAAAGCAGTCTTGAACATAATGCGAACTCCTTGGTTGTCTCAATGTATGTCAGCGAAGCCTCTGTGTTCAGTTCACCACCGGCGCCACGAAACGATACTCCGGCGCGTGAGGCGAACCTTCCAGAATCAGTGCCTTGGTGAGCGTGCCCCGCCCGATTGCCGAACTGCCGCCGACCTGGATCTGCAAACTGCCGGGTCTGACCTCGCGTTTGCCATCCTTGCCGACGACCAGCGACAACTGCTGGGTGGTCACTGTAAAAGTCACGTTCTTGCTCTCACCAGCTTTGAGCGGCACGCGCGTGAAGCCAACCAGCGTCTTACGCGGCGTAGCGGCCAGCGTTGCCTGCTCATCGGTCATCTTCGAGGCTTCCGGCAAGCTCCCTGGATCGATCATCGGCACGTCGCGGTTCACGTAGCACTGAACCACTTCTTCGCCGTCGACGTTGCTAGTGTTCTTGACGGTGACCGACACCTTGACGTCATCGCCCGTGCCGGCACGGCCAGGCGCGGTCAGGCCGGAGTACTCAAATGTGCTGTACGACAACCCGTGGCCGAACGGGTACAGCACCGGCTTGGTGAAGTAGCGGTAGGTGTGATTCACCATGTCGTAGTCGGTGAAGGCCGGCAGATCCGCAGTCGCTTTGTAGAACGTCACCGGCAGCCGGCCGGCGGGGTTGTACTTGCCAAACAGCACGTCGGCCACCGCGTCGCCACGCTGTCCGGGATACCATGCCTGGATGATGGCCGGTGCGTTGTCGTTGGCCCAGTTCAGAGCAACAGGGCTGCCCGAGCAGCAAACCACGACCACGGGCTTGTTCGCAGCGGTTATAGTGACCGCTTTGATCATGCCTTCCTGTACCGCCGGAAGTTCAATGGCGCTACGGTCATGCATTTCGCCTTCCTGCGAGCCGTCGATGCCCACCACCAGAACCACTGCATCGGCCTTTTTGGCCAAGTCGGTAGCTTCGCCGTAGAGATCCTGTCCGGCGGTATTGGCCGGTAATCCATCCTCCGTGGGTTTGGTCCATGCAATTTGGAACAACGGATCAGCGTTCGGATCTGCTGAAGCTGTTGCAGTGACACCCGGTGCTTCTGTTGTAGCACCAAAAGCCTGTCCACCACGGCCGAAACCGAATCTGCCGCGGCCGCCGCGACCAAAGCCACCGCGTCCGCCACCTCCCGCAGCAACGCCGCGCGCGCTACCACCAAATCCTCGTCCACCGAAGCCTTGTCTGCCACTTCCGCCGGTAGTCGATGAGTGAGTGAACTCGACCAGGACGTTATACGATTTGTCCTTTTCAAGGTGAATCATATTGCCGGCAGTGCGTAATGCTCCGCCCTGCATTTCATCTACAACTACTTCGCCGTCAATCGACAGGCGGAAACCATCGCGACCCTTGGCACCAAGTTGATATTCGCCGGTAATTGGCGGTACCAATAAACCAGTCATCTTTGCCGCCATAGTGGGATCAAAGGCTATGCCGCTATCTGAATCAGGCATCTTGAGAGCTCCGGTTTCGGAGACTTCTGTTCGTGCAGGCTGCGCCAAGGCATCAGTGTTGGCGGCGTACGCAACTGTCAAACCATGCTTACTCTTGGATGCATCAGCAAATAGGTAGTCTGCTTTCACAAACTCGGCTAAAGCGATAGTGCCAGTAAGAGGCACCTGCTGGCTGGCAGTAACTACGTGATCGGCGCCGACTGCCTTCTTGATGCCGTCCAGAATAGTGACTTGGTGCTCCTCCGTCGCTTCGCCATTGTAATTACCGTATTGCATGTTGATTGCATCTGCGTTGGGACCGAGTACCGCGACTGTGCCGATATTGGTCTTAAGCGGAAGCGTGCCCTTGGCATTCTTCAGCAGTACCATCGTCTTGCGAGCTGCCTTGAGCGCCAATTCATGGTGCTCTGGCGTGTTATACATCGCAGGTGTGATTTTGTTGTAGGGGTTGCCCTCGTAACCCGGCGGATCGAATTCACCCATACGAATGCGGGCTTCCATGAGCTTGCCCAAAGCAATATCAACTTCCTCTTCGGTAATCAGCCCTTTCTGTATCGCTTGTGCCAGGTTGCTCGGTCCGCCGCCCCATGCACCGCCGTAAACCGTACCGCTGTCGAGTTCGTTGCCGGCCTTGATAGCCAGCGCAGATGCTTCTGCCGCAGTAGACACATAGGCATGGCGGTTCTCCCGATAAATGTCAGCGACGCCCCCTACGTCTGAGACCACGTACCCGTCGAAACCCCATTGGGCGCGTAGAATGTCGGTCAACAGGCGTTTGTTAGCCGGGGCCGGCACACCGTTGACGGCATTGTAGGACGACATGAAGGAATAAGCGTGGCCCTCCTTAACGGCGGCTTCGAACTGTGGCAAATAGGTGGTGTACAGATCCTGGTCGGTGACGACCGCATTGAACTGCTCACGTATCGACTCGGGACCGCTGTGAACAGCGAAGTGTTTGGGTGTCGCAATGGCCTTGAAGTAGAAAGGATGGTCGCCCTGTATGCCTTTGACGAAGGCGATGGCGAAGCGGCCGGAGAGATAGGGGTCCTCCCCGTAGGTTTCCTGCCCGCGGCCCCAACGAGGGTCACGGAAGATGTTGATGTTGGGCGACCAGAAATCCAAACCGGTCATCGCGCTATAGATGTCCTTAGAGCGATATTCGAAGTTCTTGGCACGGCCTTCAGTGCTGATGGCGCTAGCAACCTCGAAATGGAGATCGGTGTCCCACGTGGCGGCCAAGCCAATGGCCTGGGGGAAGACCGTCGCCGTATCATGGGTCATGCCGTGGAGGGCTTCGGACCACCAGTGGTAAGGCGCGATACCCAGGCG
>CAZGRF010000142.1:2338-8323 GCA_964527825.1 uncultured Pirellulales bacterium | reverse complement strand
TTGACAATACCCTGCCTGGGTATTCCATTCGCGACGCCCTGCTCGACGTGCCGACCGTTTCCTTGACGATGCTCCCTGAAGACTTCATTACCAACAACGATGAAAACGGCATCTACTCCAATCCGTGTGAACGCTGGGAGCGCAAGTGTTCGATTGAGTACATTCTGCCTGACGGCGACGAGGGCTTTCAGTGCGACTGCAAAATTGAAGTCCACGGAGGCGCCAGCCGTTACCCCCAGCGTATGCAGAAACACTCTCTGCGTCTGACCTTCACGGGCCAGTACGGCCCGGCCAAGCTGGACTATCCTCTCTTTCCCGGATCCGACGTGGATGAATTCAACCAGCTTGTCCTGCGAGCCTGTTTCACCGATTCTTGGGGGCTCGTTTCCTGGGATCCAGGCCGCTATCGTCCCAATGACTCCCAGTACATTCGTGACGTCTGGATGAAGGAGAGCCTGCGTGACATGGGCCAGCCTTCCAGCTACGGATGTTTCGTGCACCTCTATGTCAACGGCCTTTACTTCGGTATCCACAACCTCACCGAGCGCGTCGACGACGATTTCTTCGCCGATCATCTCGGCGGCGAACCGGAAGATTGGGAGATCAACGAGGACCTCTCGACGCCGGGAACGCGCTGGCGGGCCATGATGTCCATCGATCCATCCACACCGGCCGGGTACGCGGCGATACAGGACTATCTCGACGTCGAGGATTTTGCCGACTACATGCTCTTGCACTTCTACGCTGACGCCGAGGACTGGCCCCACCACAATGGGCACGCCGCCGCCAATGCCGTCAGCGGTGACGGCAAGTTCCGGTTCTTCTGCTGGGACCAGGAGATTGTCCTTGATTACCACGGCCGCGCCGCCTCTCGCATCGATAGCACCGGTGGCGTCGGCGACCTTTTCCAGAAGATGCGCGCCAGCGAGGAATTCCGGCTCCTCTTCGCGGACCGGGTCTACAAGCATTGCTTCAACGACGGCGCCCTCAGTCTCTTGGAGTCTCAAGGCCGCTACCTCAGAGTCGCCAACTGGATCGACAAAGCGATCGTCGCCGAGTCGGCCCGCTGGGGCGACACCCAGATGAGCACGCCGTATGGCAACACCATCGAGCAGCCGAACCCGCCGACCGACATCAACCACAACCTCTATCCTCCCGCCCCGCACGGGCCTGACTACTACTTCACGCGCGAGGATTCCTGGGTCGTGGAGCGCGACAACATCATCCAGAACTACATTCCCGCCATCCACGACCCGGCCAACTCCTACGCTCTTGTCAATGTGCTGCGTGCCAGAAGTCTCTATCCGAACGTCGATCCTCCGGAGTTTCGGATCAATGGGACCTGCCAACACGGTGGCAATGTCACCCCCGGCGACACACTGACCATGACCGGTCCCAACGGCGGCGCCGTGATCTACTATACGCTCAACGGTACCGACCTGCGTGTCCCCGGCGTGGGCGCTCCCCAGACCGACGCGCGCATTCTGGTCCGCGAGCAAGCGCCCAAACGGGTTCTCGTTCCCACAAGCGATATCGGCTCGGCCTGGAGGGGAGGTCAACCCTATGACGATACCGGCTGGCGTAGCAGCACCGGCGGCGTCGGCTACGAGCGATCCACCGGCTACGAGTCGCTCTTCGACATTGATGTCGAGCAGCAAATGTACAACGTCAACGCCAGTTGCTACATCCGCATCCCGTTTGCGTTGACCGCGGCGGACCTCCAGGACTTGGGCAGCCTCACGCTGAAGGTGCGATACGACGACGGCTTCGTCGCCTATCTCAACGGCGTCGAAGTGACCCGGAGCACGTTCGCCGGGACACCGCAATGGGATTCCGTCGCCGATGGCAGCCATTCCGATGTCGATGCGGCGTACTTCGCCAGCTTCAACGTCGCGGCCGGCCTCGATCTGCTCCAGCCGGACGACAACATCCTCGCCGTCCACGGCCTGAACGCCTCCGTGACAAGCTCCGACTTCCTTATCTCTGTGGAGCTGGTTGCTCGTGAGGGCGCTCCGACGGGCAGCGCCAATCCAAGCGTCTCGCCCACGGCCATCCAATACCTCGGCCCGATCACCTTGACGGAAAGCACCCACGTGAAGGCGCGAGTGCTGGGTAATGGGCAGTGGAGCGCGCTGAACGATGCGTCCTATTCCATCAACCCGCTTGTCCAGAATCCGTAGGACCAGCCGGCAATAAGGCCATGTTTCGCCCGGCGCGTCATGCGGGCTGCATTTATGCAAGTCGGAAGATGCGACAATCGCGCCCGCCGGCGCCGAAAGCGGGACCGTGAGAAAAGGATGTCTCCCCGAGGGCCGAGGGCTCTCGGCAGTGTTTGTTCTTGACCGGAGTTCCCGTCTCGTGATAGCCTTCTCCCTGGTTTTCTCGGAACGAACGAAGAACGCTAGTGCCGTCTCTCGGCGAGTATCGTTATGGCTACGTCCAAAGCCAATCGCAAATCCAGAACGAGGGCCCAACGCAAAGGCAAGCCTTCCTCGCGTGCCGTCCAGACGGAATCATGTGCCGGCCGGACCGCTCATCGCTTCTTTTGCGGCAAGCGAGTCTGGCTCCTTCGCATCGGGCTTGCCGTTCTGGCTCCCGTACTCTTCCTGGCACTGCTGGAAGTCGGCTTGTCGGTCGTCGGCTTCGGGCGCCCTGCCACCTTCTTCGTTGAGAGTGACAAAGACGGAGTTCTGACCACGAACCATTGGTTCATCTGGTTCTATCGCAAAGCGCGAACGACCTCGCCGCATCCCTGCCTCATCTCAGCGGTGAAACCGGGCAGCACTCTTCGCGTTTTCGTTCTGGGCGAATCGGCCGCGATGGGCACGCCGAATCCCGCCTTCGGTTTCGGGCGGATACTTGAGATCATGCTGCAAGGCCGGTTCCCCGATCGTCGCGTGGAGGTGGTGAACGCCGCCATGCGGGGGATCAATTCGCACATCGTCGTGCCGATCTCGCGGGAGTGCGCGCAGTTGCAGCCGGATCTCTTTGTCGTTTACATGGGAAACAATGAAGTCGTCGGCAAGTACGGCCCCACGACGTTCTTGTGTCATCATCCCAGCCTCATTCCGGCTCTGCAACGCATCAAAGAGACGCGGTTCTTTCAATGCCTCCGAGGTGCCATCCAAGGCGTCACGCCTGCGGGTGACAGTGACGAGCAGTCCCAGACGATGGAGTTCTTCCGCAAGTACAGGGTCGCTCTGGATGATCCCAGGCGCGAGGCGACGTACCGTAACTACCGACGCAATCTCACGCACATATGCGACAGCGGTCTCGCCTCGGGCGCTAGCGTGGTTGTCGCGACGGTCCCGGTCAATCTGAAGGATTGCCCGCCTTTGGCGTCGCTGCATCGACGCGACCTGACGACCGAACAGTTGCAGCGGTGGCAGTCGCTCTACGATAGCGCTGCAGACGCTGAAGGCTTGCAACGATGGGCCGACGCCGCGTTGCCGGCTACAAGAAAGCGGCCACTGTCGACGATCACTACGCGGACTTGCACTTTCGCCTGGCAAGGTGTTACCTGGCCACCGGCGATACGCAGGCCGCCAAGATCGAGTTCGCGCTGGCGCGCGACTGGGACGCGCTGCAATTCCGCACCGATTCCCGTTTGAATGACATCATCCGAGAAGTTGGGTCGGCCTATGCCGGCAAGAGGGTCCATCTGGTCGATATGGACAGCGGTCTGGCGACGAGTCCTCTGTGTCCGGACGGCATCGCGGGCGAGCGGGTGTTCAACGACCATGTCCACTACAATTTCGACGGCGGCTACGAGCTGGCAAGACTGCTGTTGCCGACGGTAGTACGGGTCCTTCAGCAGGACCGGGGCCTTGTTCCTGTGGAATCGACCGACATCCCCTCGCGTGACGAATGTGCGAAGCGGCTGGCTTTCACCGCGTGGGACGAGGCAGATACGGCCGCGGGTATCGCCAAGATGCTGGCCCGCCCGCCGTTCCTCGACCAGCTTGACCATTCGGCGCGTCAGGCCCGCCTGGAAAAGAGAATATCCGAGACGACGGGCCGCATCGACCAGGCGTTTGTCGACGACGTAGTGAAGTCCTATGACGATGCGATCAAGCTGAACCCCGGCGACTGGGCCATCCGTTACAACTACGCCAACTTCCTCTACCAGTTGCAGCGCTATCCACAAGCGATGCCGCATATCCAATATGTCGTTAACACGTTCGGCCAGATCGCCGCCTTCCGCGTCTTGCTGGGCTACTGCCTGGCGGGAAGCGGCTACGTGGACCAGGGCATCGAGCAGTTCCGCAAGGCCCGGCAGCTCGACAGACACTCTAAACCGATCAAGGACGCGCTCGCCTGGGCCTTGCAGCGTAAGCGGGAGCTCTCGCAGCGCACGCTGAACTGACCGATCTCCCACGAGGCGGGCTTCGTCTACTTCGGTGGTGTCACGCCGCTCAGGGCAACGGGGGCCGGCGTGCCCATTCTCTCCATAGATGTCTTCATCCACCGGACGTGGATGCGAAAACCGGGCAGTTGCACGCAGCAGAAGTAGTACGTGCCTTCGAACAAGATCACGGCCGGATCGGCTGGCCCAATCTCGTCGATCACCGGATTCGCATACGTTCCCCGCCGCCGGCCAACAGGAACGCAGCGACGAGACCACAGCAGTGGGGGGGGCCGTCCAAACCGGGTCTTTCTCGCCAATCGCAGGGGGGGCCGGCGAGAGACGTCAATGGTGGGGCGGGTTCTCGACCCACGCGGGACTCTCAAGACGTGCCCCCACCACTTTGGTGCCTTAGAGTAGTCACCTTGCCCTCCGCGTCGAACCGAATGGGCAGGATAGCCGGACGCTCGAACCAGGGCGGGCCAAAAAAGGTGGACCACCAGCGACCCGCCGCGTCCTGGAAGAACGTGTTGTGGCCCCCATTGGGGATCGCTTCATAGCGAGCGCTGAAGGGGCCGCGGAGATCGGTTGCAGTGGCGACGTAGCAACTGTAGCGTCCGTCGCACGCATCGGCGCAGCTAAGATAGTAGCGGCCGTTGGCCTTGAACAGGAACATGCCTTCATAGCCGACGTGATCGAACGAGTCGGCGCCGAAGATCTTGGTGCAGAGGTCACAGTGATGCTTCGGGTCCGGGTCCGGCGCCGAGCATCTCAGCCAACGGTACGGCTCGGCCAGGCCGCTCATGCCGGGCTTCATCCGTGCGATCTTGCCGCTATGCCAGAGAAAATGGACCGTGCCGTTGTCGTCCTCGAACAGCGAGGCATCGATCTCATCGCCCAGCCGCTCCTCGGGCTGCACGTCTTCGTAGGGGCCTTCCGGCTTGCCGGTCGTGCTCTTGAGCAGCCCGCTGCCGGATGTCTTCGCGGTGCCGTCCCAGCCGGGCATGCTGTACGTTAGCCAGAAGGTGCCTTTCAGGTAGTGAACCTCCGGCGCCCAAAGCGGCTTTCTCGCCTCGCGGTATTTCGCATGCCAGGGGCTGTCCCCATAGCGCCAGACGGTGCCCAGCGGTGCCCACGTAACGAGGTCCTTGGACCGCCACAGGCGGATGCCGTTGTCGTTATTGTAGCCCCAGAACGGCTCGCTCGTCCCGGTCAGATACCAGCCATCGGGACCCCGGCAGATCGACGGATCGCGCAGCGGCGTATCGAACAGCTTGCGCAGACCCGCCGGCTTCGAGACGGCCTGTCCGGCGTCGCCGGACGTCACGGAATCATCCCCACCAACGACAACAGTGTTCAGCGCCAGAGCAAGACAGACGCAATACGTGAAACGACCCATATTCTTGCTACCCCCAAGGAGAACCTCGTAAGCCACATCGCGCGGGAGCGACAGCCGCCATTATCCCGAACCGGAACGCCAATTCAAGGTCGAAATGCGTCGATGACTCCCGGAGAGATGCCTCCCCGAATCCCGTAGCGAATACGTCTGGCTCAACTTCCCCCCGGAAAAGCCGCCCGACGAGGGGCAGTAGCGGGCAGTCGGTTGTCGGCAAGAGCGTACAAGATAAGGATGGCGTCTG
>CAZGRF010000142.1:0-2238 GCA_964527825.1 uncultured Pirellulales bacterium | reverse complement strand
GATGGCGTCTGCGGAAATAGGCGGTAGAATAGGGCAAGTACGTAATCGAATAATAGGGCACGCAGGAAAGGATGATGTATGGCCCAGCGTCAAGAGGCAAAGAAAGAGGTGAAGAAGAAGCCGCAGAAGACCTTGAAAGAGAAACGGGCTGAGAAGCGAATGAAGAAAGCAGGCGGCCCCTCATAGCCAGGATGAAATGATCCGGTAAGGACAGCCGCCCGTTGTCCCAGCCAACAATAGGCGGCTGTCTCTATCTTGGCGGAAGATGTACCTGACCCCTTCAATTCTCCGGTTGGGTTTGGCGTGCAGCGGCACCGCCACACGGCGAACGCAACCGAAACGAGCATCGCAATCGCAGGCGCTTGCCCGACTCGAAGGCCAAGCCAAGCGATCTTCACCCACCGTCTTAGGGTAGTCGCAGTACTACTGCTACGCCCCTACGATGCCCATGCAGACGGTTTTCGTCGAGATCATCGATTCATCACGAGAGCATAGTCTTTTCAAGGTTCTCAAGTATACGTCTCAACGCCTCATATTCACAGCCGGATTGTGACCGGGATTGGCCCGAAAGGCAAACGGCAATCCGCCGGCAGGTGGCAGGGTGTGTACCCGTATCTTGTGCCGGTCTTCGTCGAACGGAATGACCACGCGCGGCGCAGGAACCGACCCGAATGGACCCCATTGCTTTCCGAGCATGCTTTTTTTGCTTTTTGCTGTTGACAGCAGTGTGGTGGTAGTTTAATAGATACTAAAACGTTTAGTGTTGTTGTATGATCGGTGATATTGGGGGGCATAAGAGGGAGGCAAGATGGCCAAGCAAGGGAAATGCCGGACAGCGGGCCGCAAGGCGAAAAAGGCGGGTAGGGCGGTCGCACAATCGATCCCAGTGCAGGAGCGAGCCGGCAGGGAGAAGCCCCGCCGTAGTTGTCATGATTGCGTGTTTTGCGTAACGAACCTGCTCCTATGGGCGCGGACGATCCTGTCGGGTTTCCCGGTGTTGGGACAGTGTTCGAACCACCCGGACACGCCGGGCCAGTGGCGCGAGGTCCCGGGCACGCCGTGCCGCAACTTCCGCCTGAAGGTCCTCCGCGTCGAGCCGCCGGACCCGCCCAACGACAAGGTCCGCTACATCCCCCTGACCCGCGGCCTCCACGCCATCGTCGACGCCGAAGACTACGAATGGCTCAGCCGGTACAAATGGCAGGTCCAGCCCTCGGCGAATCACCAGACGTGGTACGCCAAACGAGGGTATCGCGGCCGCCTTATACTCATGCACCGCGAGATCATGAAGGCGCCTCGCGGCATGTTCGTCGATCACATCAACGGCAACGGCCTGGACAACCGCCGCTGCAACCTGCGCCTCTGCACGCCCAGGCAGAACTCGTGCAACAAGAGCAAGCAGCGTAATGCCAGGCACAGATTCGTCGGTGTCCGTCCTTGCGGAAGAAGCACGTACGAGATCATCGTCGACCATAAGGGCAAGAGATATCGCGAGGGCACGTTCACCGACGAGGTCGAGGCCGCTAAAGCCCGCGACCGCCTCGCGCTCCAACTGCACGGCGAATACGCCCGCCTGAACTTCCCGCCGGAACACCCGCCCGACGAAGACCGGTAGCTGCGCCGTGGGCAAGGCCGGCATGATCAGCTCTCTAGGGCGGGCGGTTGCAGTGATGCGGCACCCCTGCCCTCCAGGGTAGTGGCTTGGTGCAAACGATAATTCTCAACTTGAGACGTGCCCCTGTTCCGCCTCGGCTTCTGGTTTGCCGAGCATCGTCATAAGCCGGCCATATGGTTGCAGAAGGCCAAAGCGGAGGTATAATCGGGGAGAGTTGGTGCGTCGGCGATCGAATACGGAAGACGGTGCGCAGGGCAGTCCTGGAGGATGCAAGAGCATGAACAAGTACCAGCGAGTCAGCATTCGCGTCGGCATCTCAACTGCCGTCGGAATGGCGGTGGCTGGCGTCGTATGCCTCGTGGGATGGCGCGGCATCGGGAGAATACCTAATTTCCGCCCGGAACAAGTCTTTACTCGACGCTCTCTCGAAGAAATGGGCCCATTCATCGCGACGTATCGGCGGCAGACTGGAGCCCTGCCTCAATCCCTGCGCGAACTGCGGTCGGTCTCCGGAGCGGATTACGTCTTGGAGTTCGACCAGAACGATATGCCATTGGATGGATGGGGACGTCCGTTCATCTATTCCGTCGAGGACGGGAACTCCATCGTCACATCATATGGTC
>CAZGRF010000141.1:0-8449 GCA_964527825.1 uncultured Pirellulales bacterium | reverse complement strand
GGCAGCAGCAGTAGTCGAACTCGATGCCCTGGCCGATGCGGTTGGGGCCGCCGCCGAGGACCATAATCTTGCGCCTGGCGCTGACACCCACCTTATCCGGGGCGTTGTAGGTCGAGAAATAGTAGGCTGCATTCTCCACCCCGCTTACCGGCACCGGCTCCCACGCTTCAACCACGCCGAGCTTGGTCCTTCGCTTGCGGATGTCCCGTTCGGGAACGCCCAAGAGCTTCGCGAGGTACTTGTCGGCGAAGCCGTCTTTCTTGGCTTGAATCAGCAGCTTGTGCGGCGGCATCTTGCCTTTGTGCTTGAGGACTTTCTCTTCCAACGCCACCAGCTCGGCCATTTGTTCGATGAAGTAGTGCTTGAGGTATGTCTTCTCGAAGAGGGTCTGGACGTCGGCGCCTTTGCGCAACGCTTCGTACATGATGAACTGCCGCTCACTCGTCGGGTCCTTCAGGAGGGACAAGAGCTCCTCCAGGGGCAACTTGTTGAAGTTCTTGGCGAACCCCAGGCCATATCGGCCGTTCTCCAGCGAACGAATCGCCTTCTGGAAGGCCTCCTTGTAGTTCTTGCCGATGCTCATGACTTCGCCGACGGCGCGCATCTGTGTGCCGAGCTTGTCTTCCACGCCCCTGAACTTCTCAAAGGCCCAGCGCGCGAACTTGACCACGACGTACTCGCCGGACGGGGTGTACTTCTCGAGCGTGCCGTCGCGCCAATAGGGAATCTCGTCCAGCGTGACACCGGCCGCCAACAGGGATGAAACGAACGCGATGGGAAAGCCCGTGGCCTTCGAAGCCAGAGCCGACGAACGCGATGTTCGTGGATTGATCTCGATGACAACGACGCGGCCCGTCTCCGGATTGTGCGCAAACTGAATGTTGGTGCCGCCGATGACCTCGATGGCATCGACAATGTCGTAGGAGTACTTCTGCAGCCTCTCCTGCAGTTTCGGATCGATGGTCAGCATGGGTGCGGTGCAATAGGAGTCACCTGTGTGGACGCCCATCGCGTCGACATTCTCGATGAAGCAGACGGTGATCTTTTGACCTTTGGCGTCCCGGACGACCTCCAACTCCAATTCTTCCCAACCGAGCACAGACTCTTCGATCAGGATTTGGCCTACGAGGCTGGCCGACAGTCCACGGCCGGCGACGGTTCGCAGTTCTTCAATGTTGAAGACAATACCACCGCCGGTGCCGCCCATGGTGTACGCAGGTCGTATGACGACAGGGTAGCCCAGCTTCTCAGCGATCTGCTCGGCCTCTTCCACACCGAAGGCCGCCTCGCTCCGAGGCATTTCGATGTTGAGGCGATTCATCGTCTTCTTGAATGCGACCCGGTCTTCGCCTCGCTCGATCGCGTCCACCTGCACGCCGATGACCTTCACGCCGTACTCATCCAGCACGCCGGCGCGAGCCAGTTCGGAGGCCAGGTTCAGACCGCTCTGGCCGCCGAGGTTGGGCAGCAGCGCGTCCGGTCGTTCGGTCCTGATGATCTCGGTCATAGCCTGGACGGTGAGCGGCTCGATGTAGGTGACGTCCGCCATGCCG
This sequence comes from uncultured Pirellulales bacterium, assembly GCA_964527825.1. Taxonomy (GTDB): domain Bacteria; phylum Planctomycetota; class Phycisphaerae; order Sedimentisphaerales; family Anaerobacaceae; genus JAFGLV01. The sequence goes on along the minus strand of CAZGRF010000141.1, from coordinate 6,896 downwards.
GGATCGGTCATGATCGTGGCGGGATTGGAATTCACCAGCACAATCTCGTAGCCCAGCCGGCGTAGGGCTTTGCACGCTTGCGTGCCGGAATAGTCGAATTCGCAGGCTTGGCCGATGATGATCGGGCCAGAGCCAATAATCATGATCTTCTTAATGTCCGCGCGTTTTGGCATTGGGTCTTCTCCTGTATACGACAAGCCTCACGAGGAGGCTGCTGGGTGTCAAACAGGTCGGGCGGGATTAGAACACGTCCGAGGTGACTTGTCAAATGCCAAACGGCAACAGGAACGGGGGACCTATCCTCGCGGTGGAGCACGCGGCACGCGGCGTGTGCGGCAACAGTGGAGATGGACGTAGGTTCAGGCGGCAGTGGCCAGCGGCGCGAGGCCCTTCAGGAACATCACGGCCGAAGACGATGTCCATCATCGTGCTTTGGCGGTGTTGACATCGTCTCCGGCGAGGGGACGGCGTGACCAAGCTGGTCACGCCGTTGGGATTCGGCCTTTTGCCTGCGGTGTCTACGCGCTCTCGGGTTCTGGTTCGTCGGGTTCATTCGGCTCGTTGGCGTCCGACAGCACATTGAGCCGTGTCCAGTAGTTGCCCGGCAGGCAGCTCTCCGGTCTGGGTGCGTTCGGATCGTTTGGATCGTCAGCCAGAAGCGACACGCCGGCCCTGGCTGATGAGACGCACCCCAAGTGCTGGTGGGCAATGACCACGACGAGCAGAGCCAGCAGTAAGGCGAAGGTCTTGACAGGTACTCGTTGCATCGTTTGGATTCCTTATGAAGGTCGTTGCGAACTCACAGTGGACTACTTCTTGTCGCGGGCATGCTAAACGCTCTCAGAGTATGTTGTCAGATTCGGCTTGATGACGATCGGGCTGGTGATGCCGCTGGGCAGCATCATGTCCTCTTCGGGGGTGATGCTGATAACGCCGATGTCGCCTAATTCGGTGGTCTCCGAGCCGCCATCGTTGAGAGTTGCGCCGATGTTCGTCACGTAGCCTGACGAGTACGGCGTGGTGTCAAACATCGAGATGATTGTCCCGTAGATCTGAGCATTGCCGCGTACGTCGACGATGCCGCCAACGATGGCGCCGGTCAGGACGTTGTTGTCGCTTTGTTGCGGATTGGTGTTGCCCAGGTTCACGTTGAAATGCGGCGCGAGGATCGTTGCCTCTTGAATAGATGACTCGTTGTCGAACGTGGCGCCTCCAGTGAAGTACAGGCAATTCCGCTGCCAGTTGAAGGGCTGCGGGACATTCGTGACGATCACGCCGTTGAATGTACAGTCCTGGAAACGCACGTTGTTGGTGTAGGACGTCCTGCTGGTGCTGGTCTTAGAGCAGTCGATGTAGAGAATCCCTTCGAACGTGCAATTCCTGAAGAGGGCCTGGCGACCGCAGGGCAGGAGGGCATTTGAGAACGTTTGATCCTCGTATACATACCGGCTCAATTGGAGGCTCCCGGAACTGCTGGGCTGGCTATAATTGCCCGCGGCATGAGGGAAGTACTCGGTGACGCGGGAGGACGTGGACGCGATAGAAGTTAAGCCATCTACATAGTCGTCGGTGTTGTAGTCCGAGATGTCCATGCCGGGCATGTCGTCATAGGGCTGGCCGTAGTTGATCCCTTCATGGTACGCCTGGATTTCGTCGTCGGGCTCGTAGTAGCGGTCCTCGTAGTTCGTACCCAGGGGGTCTCCGTTGAAATCGATGGGGCAGTCATTAGCATCCAGCGTCTCCAACTCATAGCTTTGTGCGTCGATTTGGTCCAGGGTCAGAACGGTGTTGATTGTGCCGAGCACCTTGGAGTCACTGGTCATGTTATAGGGGGAGATTGACGCCCGATCCCACGCGCTGAAAAGGTCGCCATGGATGGTGGTATCTCCCGTCAGCCACATGCGTCCCCGGCTGGCAATGGCATAGTTCAAGACCTCGCGGTCCTTGGTGATGTCCATATCCATGCTGATACGCCGGGTCAGGCCATCGTTGGTGCCCACGGACTGTATCTTGATATCACGCGGATTGCTTTGATATCGGTAGAACCGCAGGGTGAACGCCACGTCGGAGCGCCCGAAGGTCATGGCCGGGATGACCAACTCATCGCCCGTTCCGCCGGCGTCAGTGAATTGGCAGGGCGACGGGATCGTCTGTCCGTCCAATGCCTGAGACTGGACGTACTGGCACAGACTGGTCCAGGCTTGATCGGCTTGCGCATCGGTGACGCAGTTCGTGCTTGTCTCGGGCAGCGTCGCCGTGCGGACGAGGTACTTGGCGCACTCCAACCCTGATTGGGCCGCATAGAGCGCGGCATTGACCTTGTGTTGATTGGATGCGACCTGCACGTTAGCACCGGACAGCGTCGCCAGCGACATGGCCAGTGCGGAGAATACCAGAACGAAGATCATCGAGAGCAGCAGCGTGGCGCCTCTGTGTCTCGGATTGACTGGTCTTGTGGTGAGCATGATTCTCTCCCCGTACTGCTCCCTCATCGGCTCAGCCCAAGCCACCTCTGAATCCACTTTAAGTATATGAAATGGCGGCGCTGTTTCAAAAACACGAGTCGCGGGGAGATCGGTGCGGACCGGACGGCCTTTGCTGGGAACAACGGCCGATATTGTGGGAGGTTTGGGGAGGAGGACCGTCTCGTCCTCCTTCTACGGCAGCAACATGAGTTGGCCTAACCGCCGGCAGCCTTAGATGGTCTCACAGTAAGACGAGGCGTCGTAGTACAGCACAAGCTCGGGCACGAAGCCCGCAGGTACGTCATCCAGTCCCGAACGGTTGAAGTAGAGATCACTGTTGCCGCTGAGGGTCATCTCGGTGTCAGAGTAATTGATGATGGAACCATTGATGATTCCGCCGGCATTGCCGTAGAACTCGATGCCGTTGGCAGCGATGGCGCCGCTCAGGGCACTGAAGCTGCCCCCAAAGGAAACGCGGAAACCGGGCGCGATCACGAACGTGCCGATCTGCTCGTGCAGCCCCTCGTACTGAGATTCCTCGGGTAACTCCGTCACCGGCCAGCTATTGACGTTCCCTCTGAAACTGATCTGGCTGGCACCGGAGTCATCTGTTTCATCTCCGTTGCCGATGATGATGCCCGTAATGTCAGCGGTTCCTGTGAAAATCACGACGTTGGGCGCTTCGATGAAGACCACACCTTTTAGGGTGGCGTGGCCGGAGAAGGTCGGATTCATCTCGGCAGGGATGCGAATGTTCTCCAGGGTTGCATCTGCGCTTGTATCCATGTTGGGATCTAACGTTGTTGTGGCATAGCTCTCAAACTGCTCCGGCACCATTTCGGGGAATTCCGTCGGTGGGGCATTGTAGGTAACGTACGGTGGTTGCGTGGCCTCTTCACCGGTTGCCCCGCCGATACCTGCTTTGCCGCCCTGCAAGTCCACATACGCCAGGCCGTTGACGATTTTCACGTTGCCGGCAATGTGCGAGTTTCCCTGGATCGCCAGGGCCAGCAACTCGTTGAGACTCTCGATGTAGGCGTTCGACTCGACTTCGAGATTGACACCTTCCAGCTCGATATTTCCGGCCAACGAAACCGGACCTTTTGATGCCACCCCGAAGTCAAACACCGTGCTGGCTCGCGTACCGAAGACGTAGTTGGAGCGGATGGTTCGGTCGATCGACTTGTAATGGCCTGTCACGCCAAGTTGAATGTTGTTGCTGTCGATGGCGGTCAGCACCGCCGAGAAGCTCTCTCCCTGCGCCGAACTCAGTGCGACGTCAGAGATCGTGATCGTCGTGCCGTTGTAGACCGGAGTAATGTTCGTGATGTTGGCAGTGTTCAACACGCTCTGCAACGTTGTAGCTAACTGGGAGAATCGCTCGCTGGGTTCGGTCGTGCCTGAGATAGACACCTTGCTCATCCAGTACCGAATGACCTCCAGGCCCGATTCGGCGCAGGCCCGTGTCGTTTGCAGTCTGCGGTGGTTCTCAGCAAGCTGGACGTTCGCGCCGGACATAGTGGCCAGCGCGGCGGCCAGTGCCGAAAACACTACGATGAAGACCAGAGACAGGATCAGCGTGGAACCGTTGCGTCTTCGACGACTGAGACCTTCGGGCCGTTTCATTTTTCCCCCCAGTTGCATCATGGTGTGAAGAGCACAGTTGTGGCAACCTTCGGTAGCCCAGTAAAGTATACGACATATTCTCTTCCGTGCAAAAACTCACGGGGATTACGGGACCCTCAATAGGAGGTGTAGCCCGACGGACGCGGCGCCGACAGCCAGGTGAAGGACTATCGGGCCTCTTCCCGTTCGGCGAAATACGAACTGCGTGCGAAGGGGGACGACTGGACCCAGGAGAAACCGATGTCCATCGCTCGGTCTTTCCACCGGGCGAATTCCTCTGGTCGGATGTATTCGACCACATCAAGTGAGTTCTTGGAAGGCCGAAGGTACTGACCGATAGTCACGCGGTCGCAACCGACTCCGCGCAGGTCACGCAACACCTGCATCACCTCTGCGTCCGTTTCGCCCAGGCCCAGCATAAGTGACGACTTTGTCTGCACCATGCCGTAGCGGTGTTTGGCGGCGTCCAGCAAGTGCAGGGAAAGTGCGTAATCCCCGACGCCGCGGGCCTTCGGATAGAGCGACGGCACGGTTTCCACATTGTGCGCGAACACGAACGGCAGTGCCTCTTCGAGGATGTCGAGCGCCTCAACTTGGCAACCTCTGAAATCGGGTGTCAGAATCTCGAATCTCATAGCCGGCTGCTGCCGCCGCACTTCCAGGATACAATCTCGGAAGTGCCCAGCTCCGCCGTCGGGTAGGTCATCGCGGTTGACGCTGGTTATGACCAAGTATCTCAAATTCATCTTGCCGGCCATCTGCGTCAGTCGCTCCGGCTCGGTCGGGTCCGGCGGGGCGGGCTTGCCTGTGTCTACCGAGCAGAATTTGCAGTTGCGGGTACAGATGTTCCCCAGGATCAGGACCGTGGCCGTACCGCGCCCCCAACACTCACCCTTGTTGGGGCAATTCGCGTGTGTGCATATCGTCCGGAGCCCCAGCGAGCCGAGTGTTTGCTCCGTGTGCTGGAAGCTGTGGCTGGCCGGCCAGGGACGCCTCAGCCAGGGAGGCAATCGTCCGGTACCCGCGCTCATAGACGACCTCTGCCGAAGTACCGTTGGAGCAGCAAGGTCAATCGTTCCTTGATTCTCCGCATGTCGTTTGTACGACCGGTCTCTTTCTCGACCGAGGTCATTTCCACGCCGTCAAGGCCACAGGGGACAAGAAGATCAAAAATGCCAAGCTCATTTTGGATGTTGATGGCCATGCCGTGACAGGTTACAGCTCGTGACACGCGGACACCGATGGATGCTATCTTCTTCTCACCCACCCACAGGCCGGGGAATCCTTGCCTCCGTCCGGCGATAACGCGGAGACCTCCTAACAGGTCGATGCCGACAGACTCGAGCGCTCGCACATATTCGTTCACGCTGAGACCAAGCTGTTGCAGGTTCAGAATTGGATAGAAGACCAATTGACCCGGGTTGTGTGCCGTAACTCCGCCGCCGCGGCGAATCTCGACAAGCTCGATTCCCTGCCGCGTCAGTTCGTCCTGGTTGACCAGCAGCCTGTTGGCGCTCTTGCGCGCTCCCAGCGTAACAACGGGCGGATGCTCGACAATCAGGACGGTGTCCTCGATCCGGCCTGCCCGCCGCTCCTGCTGTAGTCGCTGCTGGAGTGCCAGCGCCTCTCGATACTTGGCCAGCCCGCAGTCTTGGACGGTGAGGCGACTGTGTCCTCGGAGTTGCCGGTTCTTCAGTTGTCCCGATGCCAATGTCATGACAGGATTTTAGCAGCAGGTGGAGCCGATTGCATCCATGATTCTGATGCCCGCCGTCGTGCCCGCCAGGATTTGTGACGGACCTTCGTTCCTGCCATCCCGCCGTTGACGCCCGCACGGCGATCGGGCGCCTCTGAAGCAATTCTGGACAACGGACTACCTGCCGGCCGAAAGCTCCGGCTCTCGGGAATCTCCACGGACCTGGACGCGCAAGTGAGGGAAATCGCTTGGCGGGACCGTCGGGATTCTGATAGAATCCGCACTTTGATAAGCTGGTAGGAGACCAGAACCAACATGGGAGATGCAGTTCGATTCAGCGCATGCGAGGCGTTTCAGGTGCTATCCAAAAGAGCGTTTCCCTTCTTGAAATTCTTACACTGGGGGCGGGAGGCCTCGGCATGATGAAAGTGGGCATTGTCGGGCTGGGCTTTATGGGGAGGATGCACCTTCGCTGCTGGAAGGCGCGCCAAGATGCGGAGGTTATCGCCGCCTGCGATGCGAACCCGAATGTCCGCGAAGAGGCCCAAGGCGGTGCGGGCAACATCGCCGGCGCGGAAGGAGTCGATTTCCGCGGCATCGAGTGGTTCCGCGATTTCGATGAGATGCTCGACAAGACGGGATTGGATGCCATCTCACTGACCTTGCCGACCTATCTCCATGCCGAGTTCACGGAGAAAGCCCTGTCGCGCGGGCTTCATGTGCTGTGCGAGAAGCCTATGGCCCTGACGGTGGCTGATTGCGACCGCATGATCCAGGCGGCTCAGCGAAGCGGCAAAGTCCTGCAGATCGGGCATTGCGTGCGGTTCTGGCCCGAGTATGCCAAGGCGAAGGAGATTGTGGACGGCGGCCGATATGGGCGGGTGGTCGCGGCGACGTTCCAGCGGCTGGGGTCGCCGCCCAGTTGGAGTCAGGACAACTGGTTTGCCGATGAGAGTCGCAGCGGGGGCGTCGCGCTGGACCTGCATGTCCACGACACGGACTTCGTGCAATACCTCTTCGGCGTGCCCAAAGCGGTTTGCAGTCATGGAGCCGGAGCGGCCGATGGGCGACTGATTCACATCGTCACGCAGTACGCCTACGATGACCGG
>CAZGRF010000140.1:3254-8532 GCA_964527825.1 uncultured Pirellulales bacterium | reverse complement strand
TTCTTGGGGACTATGTCGGCCAGATCGAACTCCAGCTTTACCGGGTCCGTGTTATCGGACAGCTCCAGCCGGCGGGCCAGGCGGATCACGTGTGTGTCACAGACGACACCGGGGATGTCGAAAGCATTGCCAAGCACGACGTTAGCGGTCTTTCGCCCCACGCCGGGAAGGGCGGTCAACTCCTCCATCGTGTGCGGGACCCGGCCTTTGTGCTCCGCTACGATCTTGGCGCACGCGCCCTGGATGTTCCGTGCCTTGTTGCGGAAGAATCCCGTTGTCTTGATGTCCTCTTCGATCTGCTTGCGGTCTGCCTTGGCCCAATCAGTGGCGGAGCGGTACTTCTGAAACAGGTCCTTGGCGACGATGTTGACCCGCACGTCCGTGCACTGGGCCGAGAGGATTGTCGCGATCAGCAGCTCCAGCGGATTGTTGAAGTTCAAGGCGATCTTCGCATCGGGATACGTCTTTCTCAGAATGGGCCAAATCCTTCTGATTCTGTCGGCCGCCGCGACCTTGTCGAAGCCACTCGTTCTGCGTCTTGCGGCCTTGTTGGGATATCTGGCGGTCTTCTTCTTAGCCATCTGTCGCTCACTCCGGTATCGCCTTGAGGACTGCAATGAGTTCGTCTTTGCCGAATATCCCGCGTTTCTTCCACGGCTGGCCGTCGGGCCGAAGCACGATGGTCACCGGTACGTTGCCGGCTTCGCCATAGACCTTGGTGAGATCAATCGTCGCGGGATAGTCGAAGAGCGTCGTGTCGGCTCGGATTGGCAAGACGTTCTTCTGTTCGATGAGGTGTGCAACTTCGGGGTCGTGAAAGACCCTGCTGTCCAGGAGCTTGCAGTTGCTGCACCAGTCGGCCGTGAATTTCAATAGCACGGGTCGGCCTGCGGCGGTCGCTTGCTGGATCAGCGCGCGGTCGTAGGGTTGCCAGTCGATGGACACCTTGGGCGGAACCGGCAACAGCCACAGCCCGGCCCCGACCGCCAGCACCACGGCGATCGCGCGCACGGCCCATTTCTTTCCCGCAGGAGTCGAAAAGCCGACCCATTTTCCCCACATCCAGACGCAGAAACTGAAGATGATCCCATACACCAGCACATTCAACAGCCTCTCTTTGGGCAAGGCGGCCAGCGTCAGTTTGGCGGCGATGAGGAACAACAGGAAGCCGGTGGATTTCTTGAAGACTTCCATCCATGTTCCCGGCTTGGGGATGCGCTCCAGCAGCGACGGGACCGAGACGATGACGGCATACGGCAGCGCCATGCCGACCCCCATAAGTATGATAGCAACGGTGCTGACAGACAACGACTGAGTCTGGGCCCAGACGACCACAAATCCCAGAAGGGCTCCGCTGCACGGGGTGCTCAGGATGGCAGCGAAGAAACCCATTCCCGCCGTGCCGGCCAGACTTGCCGCCGTGCTCTGTCGGCCCGTAACGGACGAAGGCAGCGACAAGGTGACAACGTCCAACATGGCCAATCCAAAGAACACGATCGCCAGGAACAGGACAATCACCGCAGAGGGATAGCGAAAGAGGCTGTTCAGATCGAGCACGGCCCCGGTCGTCAGGTTGATGATGGCCGAGATCAGCGCGAACACGGCGAAGAAGAGGATCACACCCGCACAGAACGCGATGCCGGTGGCGAGACGGCTGCCGCCGGGCCGCTTGGACTGGTCGATCAGTCGCGCCAGGATCAGGGGGATAACCGGCAGCACACAGGGCATGACGTTGATCGATAGGCCCGCGAGAATGGCCAGCAGATAGTACACGCCCGTCCCGTAAGGCAAGATGGTCTGTCGGCCGGTATCGGTCTCCGGCTCCGGTTCTGCGGCGCCGGCCGGGGGCGGAGTGGGCGCCGGAGGGGGCGGCTCCGTCGCTTTCACGGCCACGACGGAGATCGTGCCCTGCGATTTGACATTGCTGAGGTCAACGGTCACGAGCAGCTTCCTGCCAAACGGAGGCAAGCACAACTGGCTCGTGCACGCGATGCCGGCGACGGTGACTTCGACGTCGGCGGTCTCGGGGACAGGCAGTCGAATTGTCCCGGTATCGATCGGAACGAGGACCGTGAAATCGCCGACATAGACTTCGATCTGGCTGCCGAGAGAATCGGTGAACATCGTCCAGGCCGGGAAGATGGCCGGGCCGAACTCCATAGCCTCTGAGGTCGCAGTGACCTTCAGTTGAAGGTCGGGGGCCGGCGCCGTCTCTGATCGGGCGTAGTAGTGAAGGTCATCGGTGCCCTGGAAGACGACAGCCAGTCCAGGCTGGTCAGCCACGCGCGCCGCTTCGACACGCGCCCGCGAGTACTCGTTCTCGGAGCGGGTGATCTCAACCGTGTCCGTGGGATTGGCGCCGAACGACAGCGCGACAAGAGAAGCGGCAAAAAGGGCGCACCCGAGAATATGCTTCTTCCCACCCATCTCGCTATTTCACCTAATGAAAAGGGAGAATGTCAGTTGACCGACTGTTCCTGCTGTTCCTTCTCGTCGTCGGCTTCTTTGTCTTTGCTCTTGGCCTGCTCCGCAGCGAGAAGGTCCCCGACGGTGGGCTTGTCCAACTGGCCGCCCGCCAGGATGAGCTTGACGTCCTCGGCGTCGAGCGTTTCATATTTGAGCAGCGCTTTGGCAATCCCCTCCAGTCTCTCTTTGTTCTCCGCGATCAGTTGCTTGGCCTGCTGGTAGGCGTCCACCATAATGCGCTTCACCTCGAAGTCGATGGCTTCGGCGGTTTTCTCAGAGTACTCTCTCTCCGTCTGCACGATGAAGGAGAAATCTCTCATTCCCTGGTCCTGGCCATAGCTGACGGGACCGAGGTCTTCGCTCATGCCCCACGTGAGGACCATTTGCTTGGCAATCTTCGTGGCCTGCTCGATGTCGGACTGCGCGCCGCTGGAGATGTCGTCGCAGAACATCACTTCGGCGACGCGCCCGCCGAAGCAGACCTGCAGCAAAGCCATGCAGTAGCGCCGCGTGAACAGCGTCCGGTCCTTCTCCGGCAGGGCAAACGTGGCGCCGCCCATAGGCCCGCGCGGTATGATGCTGACCTTGTGCAGCGGGTCGGCGTCCTTCAGGAGCGACTGGACGAGCGTGTGGCCCGCCTCGTGGTACGCGGTAATCTCGCGTTCCTTCTGGTCGATGACGCGGCTCTTCTTGGCTCGTCCCCACCGCACCTTGTCTCTGGCTTCTTCCAGGTCAGCCATTTCGATGTAGTCTTTGTTGGCCATGGTGGCCGCCAGTGCCGCCTCGTTGATGATCGCGGCCAAATCGGCTCCGCTGAACATCGGTGTACCTCGGGCCAGCCGGTGCAAGTCAGCCAGGGGACCGAGCTTGACCTTTTGGGCGTGCACGCGGAGGATCTCGAGTCGTCCCTTGAGGTCCGGCAGCGGCACGATGACCTGACGGTCGAATCGGCCCGGTCGGGTCAGCGCGCTATCCAGGATATCGGCGCGGTTGGTTGCGGCCACGACAATGACCTGGTCGTTCGTATCGAAACCATCCATCTCGACCAGGATGGCGTTGAGGGTCTGCTCGCGCTCGTCGTGGCCGCCGCCCACGAAGCTGGCGCCACGCCGCCGGCCGATGGCATCAACCTCATCGAGGAAAATGATACAGGGAGAGTTGTCCTTGGCCTGCTTGAAGAGATCCCGTACGCGGGAAGCTCCGACCCCGACGAACATCTCCACAAAGTCACTGCCGGAGATGCTGAAGAAGGGGACATCGGCCTCGCCGGCGATTGCCTTCGCCAGCAACGTCTTGCCGCACCCAGGAGGGCCCATCAACAGAACACCGCGCGGGATGCGCCCGCCCAGTCTCTGAAACTTCTTAGGGTTCTTGAGAAACTCGATAATCTCACCGACCTCCTCCTTGGCCTCTTCGATGCCGGCGACGTCCTTGAACGTGACTCTGACCCGGTCCTTTCCGTGCACCTTGTGACGGCTTCGCCCGAACGACATGAGCATGCCGCCGGCGCCACCGCGCATATTGCGAACCAGGAAGAAGTAGAAGAAGCCGACGAGCACCAGAATCGGCAGCACCCAGTTGATCAGCATGATCAGCCAAATCTGCTCTTTCGTATAGTCATACTCCAGGACATACTTCGGGTCCTCTGCGGCGCGTTCTTTGAGCGAGTCGATCACTTCGTTGAGCTGCTCCTTGGCGCCGCTTTCCGGTCGAAAATTGACTTTGAACGAGGGCGATTTCTGCGCAGGTTCAGCGTCCGCCTTGAACTTGCCGGTGATCTCGGTGTCACCGATCGCGATTCGTTCGATCTGGCCTTTCTCGAGGGAACTGATGAACTCATCCCAGCGTAGAGTGTTGACGGCGAACCCTTGCTGTAGCATCATCATTGCTGTGAAGACGATGATGGCAATAAGCAGCCAGCTTAGCGGGCCGCGCCGGTAGTTGGGCAGAGGCGGTTTCTTGCTGAGACGTCTATTGGCGTTGCGGCGCGAGTTCGGCGATGTATCGTTCAGGTTTCTCTTCATGTCTTATCACAGGGTCCGCAGTTCACGCCGTCTGTCCGGCGCTTCCGACCCGGCCGGCGCACGACGTATGCGCGTTACCACTTGTTCTCCATGGCCTCTACGATCTCTTGGGCCAGCTTGTTTGCCGCAAGGGCTGCGGCATAGGTGAAATCCTGGCTCTGAAATTCGGAGTAGCTTGCCGATGCGGTGACTGTCTCGTTGTTGATCATCATCCGACCCGTATTGAGGTTCTTCCAATTCACCACAGCCGTTAGGACCACTTCTTTTTCCAGGGGTCGAGCTACTTCGCGTTCGATCGTCAGAATCGACTCGCTCACTGACACCAGTTGGCCGCTCATCACGCTATCGGCACGGTCCCTGCTCGAGACGATTTTGTAGGGCGTCTCAACCTCGATCCGTTTGGCCAAAGCGTCGGAAAGCACGTACTCGATACCCCGGCGGAAACTGCGATTGTCGAACATCTCGAGTCGCACGCTACCGACGTCAGCCGGAAACAGCGTCTCGTTCGAATAGCCGCCAAGCCCAGCACACCCGGTCAAGGACGCGACGGCCCATACACCCGCCAGCAAGCCGGCCAGGAAACGCATGACCGTGCGCATTTCACTTCTCACCAGCCGGTCCCCCAGCGACACTTTCTTCAAGGATCTGTCTGGCCGTTTCTGCCGCTTCAGTGCTGGGCCAGTTCTCGACCACCATGTCGAAATAGAGATTCGCGGCCTGGGTCTTGCCCACACGCCGGTAGTACTGCCCTACAGTGAGTTGTGTGTACGCCATCTGTTCGTCAATCT
>CAZGRF010000140.1:0-3244 GCA_964527825.1 uncultured Pirellulales bacterium | reverse complement strand
CACTGATTTTCTGCGGAATGTCTTGCTGCTTGGCATCCTCGGGATAGCGCGCCATGAACTTCTCGTAGTAGGTCCGTGCCGTAGTCAGCTTCGAGCCGTCGAAACGAGGTCGTCTTTCCGGAGAGTGGACGTTGTAGGCCGCGAGGTTGTCCTCTGCCATGCGGAGCAGCGCCTTCTTGCCGACAGGCCCGGTCTCCCAGTACGAGGCGATCTCGGACCATTTCAGGTAGGCCTCAAGGTACTTCGCTCTGGCCTCATAATGCTCGGCCACGGCCACGGCGGCTCTCAGTCCGACGCCGTTGGGATCGTCCAGGCCCGCCCGGTCGCTGAGTCGCTCCATGGTCTCAATGCCCTCTGCATGGCCGGAGATCTTCAAGAAGCCGAGCACGCGTTTCTTTCGACCATCAAGGTAGGCTCTGGCCATGTCGAATTCCCTGTCCATAGCCGGCTTGGCGAATTCGCTGCCCGGATGGTCTTTCAGAAGCTTCTCGTACTTGGCCATCGCCTTGCCATACCTGTCTTTCCAGTATTGCAACTCACCCTCAAAAAACAGGTCGAGGTCCGGCCCCACGTACTGGGGATACTCCTCCTTGAGTTGACTGAGGGCCTCCTTGACAGCTTTAGATTCCCCGGTGCGGACGAGGTTCTTGAGTTCCGCAACCGCGTGCCAATACTCATCCTGGGGGCTAGCGGTGACGGATTGCCATTCCTCTCCATCCTTCAGCTTCCAGGTTTCGGCCGTCATCGCTGTGCAGCAGAACAAGATCACCAAGACAGCCAAGCCTCTATGTCGCATCCCGTGTGGCAGCATCGTGCAGTCCGTCAACGCGCTGAGAGAACAGTATTTCCGCCCATTGCTGCGGCCGGCGCTCATTATACCGGCCGGCCGTGCCAGTGCAACGGACACTTTCAAATATGGGATGCTTCGCTGCAGGGCACCGCAGGCGACCGGTCGCCATGCCGTGTGGGACGGAGCACCACCGCGCGACTCAGCAGCGACTTCCCTGCATTGCCTAAATTGACTTTACTGCCACTGCCAGGGACGGTATATAAGGGGGCACTGGGCATGGACCCTGCGATTGGTGACGTCTTCGGGGCGATCCGGATCCGGGCCGGAGCAGGTTGGGGTCAGAGAATGAAACGAAGGAGGTGCGCTGTGAAGCAGGATTGCGTGTTGGCGATGGCGGCGGGTCTTGTCGTCTTGAGCGGAATCGGCTGTGAGAACGCGCGCTTGACACGGTTGGCCCCTTTGTCCGGCGAGGCTCGGCGCATCAGTGTCGATACGTATGTGGACAAGATGAAAGGCGGCTGGGTCGGCCAGATGGCCGGCGTGGGCTGGGGCGCCCCCACGGAATTCCGCTACCAGGGCGTGATCATCCCTGAGAGCAACGTGCCGCAGTGGAGCCCGAGGCTGATAAACCAATTCCAGCAGGATGACATCTACGTGGAGATGACCTTCCTGCGGACGCTTGAGCTCTATGGCCTGGACGTGTCGATTCGTCAAGCAGGCCTTGATTTCGCCAACAGCGGCTACCCGCTCTGGCACGCCAACGCAGCCGGACGTGATAACCTGCGCAGCGGCGTCGCGCCTCCGGATTCAGGACATCCTCGGTTCAACAAGCATGCCGATGACATCGACTACCAGATTGAGGCCGACTTCTCCGGCCTGATCGCGCCGGGAATGCCCAACGCGGCGATTCAGTTGGGCGAGAAGTTCGGCCGGCTCATGAACTACGGCGATGGTCTCTATGGTGGGCAGTTCATCGGTGGGATGTATGCCGAGGCTTTCTTCCAGGACGATGTGGTCAAAATCGTGGAGGCGGGCCTGCGCTGTATCCCCGAGGGCAGCCAGTACCATGAGTGCATCAGCGATGTGCTGCGTTGGTGCAGGGACTATCCCGACGACTGGGTGAAGACGTGGCAACTTGTCGACGAGAAGTATCACCTGAACAAGGACTATCGCCGCTTTTCGTGCAGTGGGCCGCAAGGTGAGTTCAACATCGATGCCAAGATCAATGGAGCCTATGTGGTCATGGGGCTGCTTTACGGCGCGGGTGATCCTGACAAGACCATCGTTATTGCGATGCGCTGCGGCCAGGATTCCGACTGCAATCCGTCGAGCGCTGCCGGCATCTTGTTCACCGCCATAGGTTTCGCCGACCTTCCGGAGAAGTTCAAGATTGCCCTTGACCCGTTAGCCAAGTTCAGCCATACGGCGTACGATTTTCCCACTCTCGTCGGTGCGTGCGAAGAGCTGGCGCGCGAGGTCGTTACCAACGGAGGCGGTCGCGTTGAGACTGACGAGGAGGGCAATGAGTGTTTCGTGATCCCGAGGCGCAGCCCCCGCCCCAGTGTGCTGGAGCAGTGCTGGGAGGCGGCCCCGTCGGACGGAGATCGGTTCAGTGAGGACGAGATGGCCAGGATTACCGCGCCGCTCGGGAAGGACTTGTCCGAGGCTGCGAAGCAGTTTGCGCCGGGCTGGACGGTCGCGAGATGCGGCGATGAGATGGAAGTGGGACTGTTTCGCGAGGTGCGTGGTCGCAAGAATGTGCTTGTCACCCATCCCTTGAATCCGGACATCGGTTGCGTCATCAGCAGGACCGTGCGATTGCCTCCGGGTAAGCGAAGCGTGCTAAGACTGGTGGTAGGCCACGATCCTCGTGGTGACTGGAACCTCGCTGTCAGAGTCGACGGCCAGCAGCTTCTGCGGAAGCCTATCGGGCCGGAGACGACCACCGTCGGGTGGACGGAGATCTTTGTCGATCTTTCGCGATATGCAGGCGAACTGGTCAAACTGGAGTTGGTCAACGAGCCCACGGGCTGGCATTATGAAGGCGCCTACTGGGCTGAAATCTCGCTCCAAAGCAATTAGGATTCTGTTTGTCTGGATCCGCGCGGGCGACCTCGACGCCCGGGCGAAGACCGGCACAAGGCCTATCCGAAGGAGTGACGCGATGATGGACAAACAAGTGAATCGGCGAGGATTCATCAAGAAATCGGTGGCAGCTTCAGCCGGGGCCGCTCTGGGTCTGCACAGTTTTGAGGAGAG
The DNA here is from genome assembly GCA_964527825.1 of uncultured Pirellulales bacterium. Lineage (GTDB taxonomy): Bacteria > Planctomycetota > Phycisphaerae > Sedimentisphaerales > Anaerobacaceae > JAFGLV01. The sequence continues at coordinate 195 of CAZGRF010000140.1, read as the reverse complement.
GACCCTTCTGGCCAGGCTGTCGCAGAATACGGCCGGGGCGAGCGCGAAGCAGGATGCAGCGGAACGAAGCGGCGATCGGATACCTTACGGTCGGATAAAGGACCTGAGCATCAGCCGGGTCTTCCTCGGTGGTAATCTGATTGGCGGCTGGGCCCACAGCCGGGACCTGATTTACGTTTCTTCCTTGGTCAAAGC
>CAZGRF010000139.1:0-8549 GCA_964527825.1 uncultured Pirellulales bacterium | reverse complement strand
CGCGGATTTGCTGAAGATTCGCAGCTTCGGCAAGACCTCACTCCGCGAGATCAAACGCAAACTCGCTGATATCGGTCTGTCGTTAGGCATGAAGGATGGGGGGCAGTAGTCTCAGCGTGGGTACGAGAATCGTTTGCGCTGTTGTAGAAGAGAGGTGTTTTAGCATATGCGTCATCGAGTTGCAGGACGTCGGTTAAGCAGGACGAGTGCGCATCGGGTGGCCTTGCGTCGGAACCTGGCTCAGTCGCTCATTGAGCACGAGACCATCTCGACAACCGTCCAGAAGGCCAAAGAGATCAGGCCCTTTGTCGAGAAACTGATTACCCTGGCCAAGAAGGGCAAGCTAGAGCATCGGCGGCGCGCCATCTCCCTGCTGGGCAATCGGGATATTGTGAAGTATGAGGATCGACAAGCCACCAAGAAGGGCACCATCGTCGGCAAACTGTTCAGCGAATTAGGCCCGCGCTACCTCAGTAGACCAGGTGGTTATACGAGGATCATCCGGCTATCCCTGAGGCGGTTGGGCGACAACGGAGAGTTGGTGCTGCTGCAATTGCTTGGGGAGGACGAGCCGGCAAAGAAGGAGCGGAAGGCATCCGGCAAGAAAGGCACTGCAAAGAAACGTAAGACAGCCGCCAAGGCCAAAGGCGGGACTCGAGCCGAGGCGGGGGAGGAAGTCGCTGAGCAGCCGATGGAAGAGCCGAAGGCGGATGTCGAGGTGCAGGACGAGCCGAAGCAGAACGCTGAGGGTGAAGCGTAACGAAACGAAGCGAGCGGGTGAAGCAAACGTGAATGGTTGCGTATTCTGCAAGATGGTCGCCGGCGAAGTGCCGGTGACCCGAATCTACGAGGACGAGGCGGTGCTGGCCTTTCTCGATATCGGTCCGCTCAGCGACGGGCACGCCCTGGTCATCCCCAAGCGGCATTGTGCCAGCGTCCACGAGTGCGAGCCAGGTGTCTTGGCGGAGGTAGCCAGGCGTCTCGGCCGGATCGCCGGGGCTGTGGCGAAGGCCGTGAAAGCCGAGGGCTACAATATTCTGTGCAACAACGGTCGGGCCGCCGGGCAGCTTGTCGACCATGTGCACTTTCATATTATTCCGCGCAAGACCGGCGACCGCGTTTTTACCGAGTGGCGCTCCCACGAATATGACAAGGGCCGCATGGAGCAGATTGCGGCAGAGATTCGCAAAAGCATGGCCCAAGCCTGAGTTTCTCTTGCGACGTCTCAAGATTTCGGTTATCGTATACGTGCTTTGATACATTGTTCTTGTGCGTCGGCCGTTGTTCCCAGTCCATGGTGGCGTGAAACGCACGACAAACGACGATCGCGGGGTAGAGCAGTCTGGTAGCTCGTCGGGCCCATAACCCGGAGGTCGGAGGTTCGAATCCTCCCCCCGCTATTATGGATAAGCCTAGCAGGGACAGACGGTTGTGTCGGTTCCTGTTTTTTTTGTGCACAGCCGGTTGGACGCGAATGTAGCCAAATCGTAGCCGTGTCTGTAGCGCATGGGGCTGGATCCGATGCCTTCTCGGCCGCCGTGCCGGAAAGGACTCGATCCATGGCCAGCATCTGCAGACGGGGAAGAGTGTGGTGGGGTAGTGTACAAGGGTAGTGTGAAGGATCTTTCGCACATTCCTTGGTAGTAGTCACTCTGGTCAATGGTTTGAGGTCAGCCTTCTGTCCCCTGGCCCCCTTAAATCTGGACATATGTCGCAGTTGTAGGGTGAACTCGGGTTTTGTGGACAGGTTTGGGGCTTCGCCCCAATTCAAGAGGTTTTTCGCTTGAAGGCCGGAAGATGGATGGGAAGTCAGGCGGCGGTCGAGGCCGCCTGTAGTTGCAGACGTTCTCTCTCCTTTCTCTCAAAGCTCACGAACCGGTGCAACCTCGGATTGGGACTGTGCACAGAGCGCCCCAAGCGGCAGCATTTCCCTCCGCTTTGACTCCACCGGTCGCACGTTCCGGCCGATCCCTGATACGGATTCGGAAATATTCTCGCGCGCCCGTTAAAATAGGGTAGCACCAGCTTGAGGCATCTGACATGCTCTCGGAGAAACGGGAGGACCTGTCGGATGCACATCAGGCTCCACCAGCCGGAAGACTTGGCGCGGTTACAGCCGCAGAGTCGCCGGCAACGCGATGCCAAGCAACGAGACCGCTATCGTGCGATTCTGCTAGCGCTGGAAGGTCACGATGCCCCGGCGATCGCACGCTCGCTCGGACGCAGCCGGGCGTTCGTGCAACGCTGGGTGTATGCGTACCGGGATCATGGCTTCAAAGCGATCGCCCCGAAGCGACAGACCGGTCGACCTCCCAACCTGCCACCGGAGAAAGATGCTCCGTTCAAAGAGCGTTTCCTGGCCGAACCGACCGAGGCCGATGGCGTCTGCACGTTGCGGGCCAAGGACGCTCAGCGCATTCTGCGTGAGGAATTCGGGATCGCGTATACCCTGGGCGGTGTCTATGATCTGCTCCATCGTCTGGGCTTTTCTTCTTTAGCGCCGCGTCCTCGGCATCGAAAGAACGACCCCGAACGGATGCAGCAATGGCTGCACGACGCCCCCCTTTTGTCCAGGCAGTCGCGACGGCTCACGCCAGGCAAAAAGTCGAAGTCTGGTTCCAGGACGAAGCGAGAGTCGGCCAACAAGGAACCTTGACCCGGCGTTGGGCCTTGAGGGGATCGCGACCGGTGGCCCTCAAACAGACCGAGTACGAATGGGTCTACGTGTTCGCCGCCGTCAATCCCGTCACCGGGGATTCTTCGGCCCTCTTGGCACCGACGGTCAATACCGAGTACATGAACCACCATCTACGCTTCATCAGCCAACAGGTGGGGCCGAACGTTCGTGTCGTTTTGGTACTGGACCAGGCGGGCGGGCATCTGTCCAAGGGCCTACAAGTGCCGGAGAACATCACCTTGTTGTACCTGCCGCCGTACAGTCCGGAGCTCAATCCGGTGAAGCGGCTGTGGGCCTATCTCCGCAGCCATCACCTGAGCAATCGCGTCTATGAGGGTTACGATGACCTGCTCAATCATTGCCGCACGGCCTGGAACCAATTGCCTTCCGAGCAACTCTGTTCGATCTGTCACACCACATGGCTGCCGCCTGCGAGTTTATCCTAATCCGTATGACAAGAGACTGCCGAAGAGATCATCACGGACAGTTCACAACAACGCCGTGATTTGACCTGCCCACTGTCCGTAGAGCAGGCCAGCCTTCACTGCATCCGCAGCCGTGAAGAACCACGTATCTTCGCAGAGGCTCCTCGGGTGTATCACAGTACTGCGCCGCCCCGCCAAGCGCTGCACTTTTGCTCCGCCCTTCACACGCACTCTGCGAAGCCTGCATATGTCACTTATTCGCCCGGCACGCTCGGGACTCCTACGGTTCGATGGGCTTGCCGAAGACAGTGAATTCCATGATGCCCAGGTTCGAGTTGCCGACCTTGGGCCAGTTGGTCATGGTGAGACGAACGAATCTGCAGGCCGTTGGAGAAATCTCTTCGAATTCCACGTACTTGGTTACGTTGTTGTTAGTCTTATCAAGAACGGTGGTGTAGGTGCTGCCATCGGCGGAGGCTTCGATCTTGTACTGATGGGCGACGGTTCCATCAGTTGGCTGGGTGGTCTCGCGTCGTCCTCTAGACCCGAAGCCAAAACGGCCGCCACCTGTAACGAATTCGATGCGACAGGAGTCAATCGTAAATCGCTGCACATGGTCAAATTCGGTTGCCGGCCCCAAATCGACAGTCAGTGAGGGCTGTTTGTCATCTTCAGCAGGTTCCCACCACGTCCCGTTCGAGTTGTCGATAGCATAGGGAGCTTCGTGGCCCGTGCGTTGGCTGGAAAAGCTGCTTCGCGCGTTCATGGCACGCAGCTTATTGATGGTCAAGGGAATGGAGCCGGAATCGCCCTGGCGGGCGGGATCATCAACCACACCCGGCGCCCACTGAGGCGTTTCGCTGGGACCTCGAACGAAGAGGTTGCCATTCTTATCAAAACCGACTGGATCCATTCCGATACGTCGACCGCCGGGCGGGTTGGCCAGTACGATGGTATAGAACTGCCAGAAGTGGTCGTCGGGACCTTTGACGACACAGCCGTGAGCGGGGCCGGTAACGACACCTGTCGTCTTCCGTAGGATTGGATTTCCCGGTGCGTATGTGAATGGCCCAAGAGGACTCTTGGATGTGTAGACGCCGGTTGCATAGCTGAGCCATTGAGTGCCGGAGGCAGAGTATTCGAGGTAATATGTGTCCCCGTGTTTGATCATCCACGGACCTTCGATCCAAGTCACCTCAGAGTACTCGTTCATCTCGCCATAGCGTTCCCATAGGTGTGACTTGTCAAAGCCAAACAAGCGTTTCGGAGCCGCCGCAAATTGAGTGAGGTCTTCAGGATCAAGTGGGACAACGTACACGCCTTCGGGCCCTCTGCCGGGATAATACAGATAGGGCTTGTCATTATCGACGAAGAAGTACACGTCGAAGGCTCCGTCCCACGTGCGGCCGTTATTGGCGGTGCCGGTCCATGGCTGTCCATTATGGTCTTTCCAATCGCCGACCGACTCGTACGGACCCAGTATCTCCTTCGCGCGGTAGAGTGGTGCATTGTTGCCCGACATGTAGAAGTAGCCTCTGTACTTGAACACGCCCGGGGCGACCGGCACGCGCCCCTGAACCGCATGGTATTTCCAATTCACTAGGTCTTCCGAAACCCAGGCTCCACCCCCCGTACAGAACATGTAATATCGGTTGTCTTCCCGCACTACCGTGACATCGCCAAGGCCGACACCTCGGGGTGAGCCATCCTGGGAGGAAGCTTCGATAGACAGAGGATTGCAGTAACGAAGCGATTTGCCAATCACAGGCGCACCTGGCTCAGCCAGAGCCGATTGAACGCAGAAGCACATCTCCGCCGTGATGACGACAATTACAGGGATAGTAATAAGACGACGAGGGTTCAGTGGGCGCATTTTGGTTCCTCCCGACTGATGTTTCCGCTCCAAACACTTGACAGACATGTTCGTCTCCTTACGACGTCAAGAATCCTGTCCTACCCACCGCAGACGGCCAGGAAACCTCCCTTCAGGCACAAGTGTGGTTGTCAACGATTGACACCATCGCTGTAGAAGTATAACGCTCAATGACCTCCTTCGCCACTCTCAACTGAGAAGCATTTCGCAGATGACCCGCCCGCATGCACGGTTCCAGAACGGTCTTGCCCCGCCCGATTGGCGCATCGGCTCGACGGCGTCTGGCCATGATGTAAGGTCCACTATGGCGTTCCTGTATGAGTGCGATCTCCTTTCTTGGCGACAAACGACACACCAAGTCATTCACTCCCGCTCGGACCGGACCAGATTTCAGGGAGCCTTCCGGAGCGGTCAAGTCACTGTGCATTGCCCGTTACTTGTTGTCAACGGTGACGCCGGGCCAATCGTCCGTCCGGAAGGGTGACGCTGGCAGACCGGCACCATCATAGAGGTTGCAGGCGGGATTATCCGCCCAGGCATAGCGAACGGCCACCGGGTTGGCTACGCGGTCGCTTTTCACCACAATAGTCTTGTTCTCAATAGTGGCATCGGCCCAGTGAAATTGGCGATCCACCCCGGCGATGGCAAAGCCGGTCAAGGGGCCGCCTTTGGCCACCAATCCACTGTCGATGTGGTCGAAGTGCAATCTGATTCGCCCACCTTCCACTGTCATGGAAGCATACACCGGCCCTGAGTATTCCACGGCCTGTCCATAGTCTTGGGCCTGGGCAATCAAGGCCAGGCGCTTGCCGACGGTCTGCTTGTCGCGGGGATGGATGTCATCGGCCTGGCCCACGTCGATGATCACAGCCATACCCGTATGGGGCAGAGACAAGGTCATCCGCTGGGCCTCACGCAGTTCGGCCCAGGTACTGTCCTCGGGCTGGTCCTTGCGGGCCATATAGTTGGCCAGTTGCACGAAGTAGAAGGGGAAGTCCCCGATGCCCCACGACTTGCGCCAGTCCTGTATCACAGCGGGAAAGAGCCGACGATACTGATAGGCCCGATCAGCATTGGACTCGCCCTGGTACCAGATAGCCCCCTTGATGCCGTAGGGAACCAGCGGGGCCACCATCGCATTGTACAGCCGTGCCGGGAGGTTCTCCTGTCCGGTCCCCACGGCCATGATGCACTCGATGCGAAAGTGCCAGGGACCGGTCAGATCGAAGGACCGGCCTCCATCAGCCGGGCCAATCTGCATGGGAGTGGAGCTTGGGTAGATGCCACCTCCCTGTTGTGTATCCAACACACGCACGGCAATGACGTTCTTGCCCGCACGCACCAGATCGCCGGGAACCGTGTACACACGGGGAGCCATCCAGTGTGAAGGGGTTTCCGTATAGGTCCGGCCGACCTGGATGCCGTTGAAATAGGTCAGGTCCGCGTCATCAATGGTGGAAAGTTGCAGCGTGAGGTCTTGGCCAGCCCATGTCTCGGGGATGGTCACTTGCCGACGGAACCATACCACCCCGTCAAGATTCAGTCCGGCATTTTCCCAGAGCGTTGGCAGGTTCATCGTCGCCCACTGGGTGAGATCGACATCCATATCGGCCCAGCCCTCTTCGAAGGCCGTGGTATCGGCCATGACGACATCGCCATTCTGTTCGTCCGTCAGCAACTCAGCACCGTATTTCTGCGTCAGTTCAGCCTTGATCGCATCGGTGTCCACGTCACGGGCCAGGATGGGCGCGAATTCAGGATCGCTGTAGAGCGTTTCCAGGCTGGTCCAGGCCTCGGCCACCGTCCCACCCCAGGTGGTGTCAATCAGACCAATACGTTCGATGCCATCGTTGAGCAGGTCCCGCCCGAAGAAGTAGCCCACCGCGGAGAATTCGCCCACGGTTTCGGGGGTGCAAACCACCCACTGCCCCGTGACATCTTCGAGCGGTTCGTCGGACGTGGCCTTTTCCACCGTGAACAGGCGCAAGGTCGGATGCTGCGCCTGGGCGATTTCGGCCTGGGCATCGTTGGCGGATTCGACCGCAAATTCCATGTTGGATTGACCGCTGCAGATCCAGACGTCCCCCACCAGTACATCGTCAAACTCAATCGTGCAATCATCGGTGCGTATGGTGAGAGTGTATGGACCACCAGCCACCAGGGCCGGCAGTTGGACTTGCCAACGTCCGTCTTTGGCTAGGGTCTCCGCACTTTGGCCATTGATCTCCACCGCGACCTTGGCACCGTCACTGGCCCAGCCCCAGACTGGACACGTGGCCTTCTGTTGCAGGACCATGTGATCTGAAAACAAAGCCGGCAGTTTCAGATCAGAAGCATGAGGCGTGACATCAATCGGGCTCTCTGGCCGCGAACAACCGGCCAAGCCCAGCAAGACCATGGAAACCAAACAGACAAGCATCCGCGTGATGTTCATAAACACACTCCTTGGCAAGCCACCCAGACGCTCACACGAAATCCGCCTGCGTAAAGCAGAGGTCTCCTTCTGCACCGGCTATCGTGAGATCGTGCCCTATTGACTCATTCCGGGTTTGATGATTCTATAATTGCCACTCAGGTGCATCAAGCTAAAGAGGTACAGAAACCCATCGTAATATGGATCGAAATATCCGTCTTCGTAAGGTTCCAGTCTAGCATTCCATACGGCATCGACGAATTTCCAACTCTTGGCCTGGGTGCCCATGAGGGAGGCTGCGGCTGAGGTAGCCACCAATCCAAGAGAGTGACGCAACTTCCGATACCCGCCTGCCGGCAGGATCCATTGAGGAAGCGTTCCATCGACATTGTACTGGTCTTCAAACGTATCGATCCCTCGGGAAAACAGGAAGTTCTGAATCCGTCTGCAGTAATCCTGTTGCCATTCCTTGTCTTTGCAGGACCACGAATAGTCCAAAGCGATGTTCATAGGCACCCTCCAGGAATCAAACCGGAAGGCGCCGCCTCTGCGGAACGTGCCGTCAAATTCGGTCTGATCCGCGTTCAATCCGGTCGGAGCATCGCAGGCTTTGTGCAGAAAGGCACGGGACGCGTCGGCACACTCCTGATAGAACTGTTCATGTCCGTCCTTGGCATATTTGGCCCAAACTTCGAAAAAGGCCGGCACATGGTATGAAGGATCGGTGTAGTTGTATCCTCGGTTGTCCGGCGTGAAGGTAATCAGTTTCTGTTCCACGTTGATGACGTGTTTGACACGCTGCGTCCCGTCTTTGCTCCACATGGCGTCGAGAATTCTTCTGGCTTCGGCATAGTAGTCTATGCCGGTATCGTTGCCCCAACGATTGGACGCAAACAGCAGATCAGTCACAAAATAGAACTCCCCATCTGAAGCAGAGCCCTCTGAATTGTGTCTTCCGGTCTTCGGGTTGACAGACCATGCAAAGTAGGCATCTCGAGCGCCACCTTGATGCTGCATGTACTTCTTCGTCCAGCGCCACAGACGGTCGAATACATCCTTCTTGTTCAATTGCACAGCTACCATCAAGCCGTACGAAAGACCCTCGGTGCGCGCATCGTGGTTCTTCAGGTCGGAGACATAGGCCATCGAATTATCCACTTC
>CAZGRF010000138.1:0-8550 GCA_964527825.1 uncultured Pirellulales bacterium | reverse complement strand
GCTCCGCCTCGACCGCCACGCCGTTGCTGGAAGCGCTCCATCATCTGCTGCCTCTGCTCCTCGGTCATGTTGCCAAAGTCGGGCATGCCTTGGCCGCCGCGCATCCCGCGCCTGCCTCCCATCCGGCCCGGCGCTTCCCCGGGCTGACCTTCCAGCATCGGCTGGGCAGCCGTATCATTTGCATCCGCTGCACCGGGCTGAACCTGCGGTATGGCGCGATCCTGGAAGCTCGACGACGCGGCCTCGGTGAAGAGCGGCGGGTTCAGCAGAACCTCTTCGCCCTCCTCCAATCCGTCGACGATTTGGACAAACGTGTCATTGAACGCACCGGTTCGCACCTCCCGTTCCTCGCTGCCCGATCCGGTCGCAACGTAACACACTTTCTTGCCTCGACGGTTGGCCACCACCTGAATCGGCACGAGGATAACGTCCTGGAGCTGCCGTACCAGAATCTCGACTTTGCACGACATGCGGGTCTTCAGGAAATCGTAGGTCCCGTCAATGCTGACCAGCGTTTGGTAGACCTTCAAGTCGGGATTCATCCAACCGCGCTGCTGGTCGGGCAAGGGCGCGACTTCGAGCACGCGGCCACGCAGAACCTGGTCGGGAAACGCATCCATGACAATCGTCGCGGGCTGACCGGGCCGCACCTTGTCGACTTCGGTCTCATGCACGCTGACCTCGGCCACCATCGCCGCGGTATCCGGCATGGAAATGAGCGTCTGGCCCTCATAGACCACTTCGCCCTCGGCAATCATACCCCCACCACCGCCGCCGCGACCGCGCATGGCCCGGAAGGCGTCTTCGCTGCCGCCGGTGCCATAGATAACCAGCCCCGGCGCCCTGGCTTTGATCGTGCAATACTGAATCTGCTGCTCCAGCTCGGTCACCCTCGTCTCCTGCGACCGCAGCCGCTCCTGAGCATTGGCGAGCCGGGCCTGGGCCTGCGCCAGCCGCGACCGGCACTGGGCGTACGTGCGCTCCAGATCACGCCTGGTCTCGATATAGTCACTGAGGTACTGTTCGGCGCTCTTCGGGAAATCATACTTCCAGAACAGATCCAGACCCACCCTGGCATTCTCCTCAGAGAACCGCCGGTTCGTCACCGTCAACCTGTCTCTCTGGAGGTCCAGATCAGAGACATAATTGGCGTCATGGAGCTTCTCCGTTCCGGCTAAGGTGGCCTCGGCCGTCCTGAGGTTTCCCACGGCCAGAACGATGTCATCCTGAAATCGCTTCAACTCCTGCGAAGCCGCTGAACCCGTCAGTATGTTCGGGTCCCGCCTCGCTTCCGCCAGGAAAGGTGCGACATGAGCTGAGAGGTTAGGCGCCTCATTGACGTCGCTGGTCAGCTTCTCCGCCAGCGCCGCACCCAGATACTTCTGAAGATCCATCAACGCGAAGCGCACACGCAGTTCACCGGCGGCAATATCGCTCTCATTCTGAATGACCTGAATGTCGTACGCCTCCTTCTCGGACGTGGCGTTTTGCCGGTCGCCGGACAACTCCATTCTCTCCTGGACCAACTGCTCCGCCAACTGCGAGGAGTCCAGTTGCACTAAGACCATGCCGTCGTCGACATCGCTCTGGGTCACGTACGTGCCGGGCGGGACGATACTGACGATCGTCACGTCCCCGGCGCCGCGCCGCTCGACCTGGCAGCGGTATTCGACCGACTTGTGGGCCCGGATGCTCCCGCCCTCGCTGACGGTGATCGTCAAGTCGCCCCGGCGCGCGGCAAAGGTGCCGCCCGCCGGTCCGGACGGACCCGTCTCCCTCGTCACCGTAGCCGCCACCAAGCCTGAGACCACCAGGATGGCCATGATGAGCAGCACAATCCTCCACCGCCGCTTTGGTCGGCCCTTGACCGCGCCGATCCCCTGGGGCTGATTGACCGACGTCCCCTGTATCTGATTGCTCACACTATCTTTCATCTTGCTGGTTGCTCCCACATTCCATCCGGTCTGACTTGCAGAATGCCAACATCGCGGAAGAAACTCATCTTCGCGATCGTATGATCTACGAGCGCGCTAAGCACGTCGTTCTGGGCGCGCACCAAGGCATCCTCGGATTCGAGCAAAAGCCGCACGGTTGACTGCCCGTATTGCAGCGACAGCTTCTCTGCCTCAACGCGTCTCTGGGCCAGTTTCAGGCCGATCTGCTGGATGCGATAGCTCTCGGCGGTCTCCGCCAAGTCGCGGTACGCCTGCCGCACGTCCAGCTTGATCCGGTCCACCTGCTCGTCGTAATCGCGCAGATCCTGTTGCAGCGAGATCAGCGCCTCGCGATACGCGTTGCGCTCCGCCTTGCGATCGAACGGCAGATCAGCCTCCAACCCCACGCGATAGCTGCCCTCGTTAAACTGCAGATTCGCGAACTTCGTCTCGGGTTCCGAACTGACGTTCGCGCTGCCGATGAGGTTCAGTTGAACGCCCAGGCCTTCGGCCGCCAGCACGAGCTTGCGTCGCGTGTCGTCGAGTCCGTCCCACGCGTTGGCCAAGTCCAACCGCCGAGCCAGGGCGATGTCAATCGCCTCTTGCTCTGAGTACACTGGCTGGCTGACACCGGCAGTCTGCAACACCTTCAGTTCGTCCGGGTCCAGTGCGATGTTCGCGTCGACAGGCAGCGCCAGCCTGATCTTGAAGTTGTCGAGGGTCTGCTCGTAACGCTGGCGCGCCGACACGAGGCTCTGCTCCGAGCTGAGCAACTGCTGCTCGGTCTCGCCCAGATCGTTGGCCGGCCGCTGGCCCACCTCGACCTCCATGCGTACCCGGTTGGTCGAATCCACCAGACGCTCGTAGCTGGCTTCCTGAATGCTCACGGCCTCCTCCTGCTGGAGCACGCGATAGTAGTCGGTGATGAGGGAGACGACAAAAGTCTGACGATAACGGTTGAACGAGCGGATACGATAGAGCACGTTGCGTTCGGCCTGGGTCAGGTTTTCCCACGCCGCCTTGCCGGCCCCGGCGCCGAGCAGCGGAGCGGTCAGCGTCGCGCTCAGGACGGACGCCAACGAGGTCCGCGGGTCGCCCGTGAGAAACTGCGCCCAGTCCAGGGCTAGGCCGCCGGTCATCTGCACGCCGTTGGCCCATAAGAACGTCTGATCCACCCCGGCGCCGGCGGCTGCGGTAACATCCTCCCGGCCGGCATTGTTCGCGTAGGTGACGTCGACAGTTCCAAACCACAACGGTGCGTACCGATGGCGGGTCAAGGTCAAGCCGAGGGCCGAGAGGTACAGCGATTCCTTCTGAGATTGGTATTCGCGACTGTGCTGCGTGGCAATCTCGACGGCCTTGGCCAGACTGATGACGCCCGACGGCGGCACCAGCGACAGGACCGTGGCCGCGTTTGGCTCGCCTTCGTTGATCTCGTAGTTGGCCATCTGGCCGAAGCCATCCTGCCATTTCTCTTCAATGATCTTGTACGTCTCTTTGTCGGCGCTGGCCTTATAGTGCTCTCGGCTGCACGCCCCCGCCATGCCCAGGACCACGCCGGCACACAGCAGACGCAACAACGCGGCCGCCGGCCGCAGCCCAGCGTGTGAGCCTTTCTCTCCTGACCTGACCTTCACTTACCTACCTCCATCGTGTGAATCGACGATCTGCACACACACGCAATCAAAGCGGCGAGAACGCACGCTGCACGCCTCGCCGGACCCTTTTCCGACCCTGCTATTGTCCTCAAAGGCGAAGTTCCGATACACTCTCCGCCGCTATCTGAGCCATATTCAAAGATGCTCGGGCAGGTCTTGTCTCACCGACGACAGACCATCGCCCAAAGCATTTCAACGCCCCACCCGCCGGCAATATTGCCAGAAAATGGAGTTTCTCCTCCTTCCCCGGTCAAAAGACCCCCATTTCTACGACAAATTCACCACCTCGACCTTCTCGCCGCCAACGACCCCGGCCGACACCCCTCATTATACAAAAAACCCGATCCCATTGCCACAATTACTTATCTTACGGATCGCATCGCGAGCCCTCGCGGCGTGCCCCCTGCACGCGCAACTGGAGCACCGCCTTTAGCGACCTGTGAATCGCTGCCAAGTGACCGACGATCACCTTGATTCGCACAGCCGAGGCGACGAAGGCGACCCAGGCGACAACTGGCGTGGCAATGCGCATGCCCACAGAAGGGACGTCCACGCGTGCCGTTTCGCCGGCTGTTTGCAGGAGCACTCACCTCCGTTTTCCACACAAGCATCTCAAGTCGTGAACCGCGCTCAGATGCGGTTCAGCGACAGTAACAGCAGTACCGGCAGGAAACAGCGACCGGGGGCATTTTCGCAGATTTTCGGAGCCGGGTGCTGTAACATGGACAGGCATCGCGCAATTGAACGTGTGTCGATGGTTGGTGCCATGGCAAGACCTGTTGAGCCAACAGTTTACGACAATCTCGTGGTGCTGGCCAAGACCCAGGCCGTCGCCCTGGGCCGGCTTTACGATCTGTACTACGAGCGCATCTACCGGTTCTGCGTGCACCGGCTGTTCAACAAGACCACGGCCGAGGACATCACCTCCGCCGTGTTCCTGACGGTGGCGGGCACCATTCGCGGTTTCAAAGGCCGAACCGAGCAGGATTTTCGCAGTTGGCTCTTTGCCATAGCGGCCAACCAGGCCAACGCCCACATCCGCAAGACGTCGCGGCGTAAGAGGCTGCTGGAAAACGCCGTGGCGGCGCGCCGGGCGGCCGAGCCGGATTCGGGCCCGTGGACGCCGCTGGATTGGCCGGCATTGTACGCGGCGATCCTGAGACTGAAACCAGAGCACCAGACCATTTTGACGCTGCGGTTTTTTGAGAACATGGACTACGACGAGATCGGCCGCATTGTGAATGCCCGAGCCGGAACCGTGCGGGTGACGCTGCACCGGATCCTGCGCCGGCTCAATGAGGCCCTGCGCGACGAGCTGGAGCCGGAGGAATAGATGTTCGAGAACGAACGTGATTTTGAACGAGCGGTCGCGGACTTGCAGATTGACGCCGAGCCAAACCCGGCCCATCGCGAACAACTGCGCCGTCAGATGCTGGCGACGTTCGCGCGGGCGGGCCGGTACTATGGGCCGGATGCGCCGCTGGCCGCCAAGCCGAAGGCCGGACCGCAGATCGTTCTCTTCGCCAAGCTCGCTGTGGCAGCGGTCATTGCCGTGGTCGCGGTGCTCGGCGCTCGGCACATCCTGCGCCGCGCGGGCGGGCCGCTCACCCTGGAGCAGGTCAGGCAAGCTGCGCTGAAGCTCCCCTGGCTGCACGCGGTCGCGACGAACTACCACGACGGCCAAATCCAGACCGCGGAGCACTGGTATAACCTGTCGGCCCAACGGGCATACGTGCGCGCGGGCGACGGCTCGGTCGTCTGCTGGGAATACGGCGCCGACCAGAAGGAGCTCTTCTACAATCCGCGTGTGCGGACGCTGACCATCGACAGGCTGCCCCAACGGGGCCTGTTCGGCGCCGATTCCGCTTTCAACCTCGTGGACGCCTTCGCCGTCCTCGCCGCCGAGGACGACGTCACGGTGCAGCAACGACCCGATCGACACGAAGGCGGAGCCGTCATAACCTACGAGATCGAGAAGGCCGATCCGGGCATCCGTGTGGACGGCAAGAGCGTGGCCCGGCTGCGAATCAGGCTCATGGCCGACGCTGAGACGAAGCGGCCGGTCGCCGCACACGTCGAGCACCACGACGGCGCCGGGGCCATGCTGGCGCGCGAGGAATGGGCCATCAGCTATCCGGAATCAGGGCCGGCGAGCGTCTACGACCTGGGCGTGCCGCCAACGGCGCGGATCGTCGACCACACCGCGCGGACCATAGGCACACCGGGATACGAGCCGACGCCAATCTCCACGCCGGGCGCGTCCAGGCGTTCCGAGCTCGTGCCGCTGAAGATCGACTTGCCCAAGCCGATGTTCGTGGGGACGCCCTTGGACAGCCGCGTGCCGAATCTGGAACGACCGCGAAACCAGCCTCGGCCGCGGTTCCTAGCTCCGCCCGGAACGATCAACGTGGCGCTCGGCAAGCCGGTCACCTCCAGCGACAGCGAGCCGGTCATCGGCACGCTGGACATGATCACCAACGGCGACAAGGAAGGCGGCAGCTTCGTCGAGCTGGGCCCGGGCCGGCAATATGTCACCATCGACCTGGAAACCCGCTGCGAGCTCTACGCCGTCGTCGTCTGGCACTTCCATCAGTATCCGCATGTCTACCTCGACGTGATCGTACAGCTCTGCGACGACCCGGGCTTCCGCACCGGCGTGATCACCATCTTCAACAACGACACGGACAATTCGATGGGCCTCGGCGCCGGCGACGACTTGAACTACATCGAGACCAACGAGGGCCGGCTGATCGACGGCCGGGGCATCCGGGCCCGTTACGTGCGGCTTTACAGCAACGGCCACTCCGGCGACGACCTCAACCACTACATCGAGGTCGAAGCCTACGGCCGCCCGCTGCGGTGAGCAACGCCGGACGCGGCGCTGTCCTCACACGTTCAACGAGCCCGAAGAACCTTCTGCTCGGCTAGTGCTCCGTCACTTGTCAAATGAGGGGCATGGTTGTCAAGAACTGTGTGACAGCGTCAAGCGAAGCTTGGCGATGGCGTTTGCGAAATTCCGGAAACCATCCCCAAGGCCTGTGGCCTTGAGGCTGCCACCCATCTGCATGTCTCCATCAAATCAAGTGCAATGGAGCACTATTCCACCATCGCCAAGGCGGGCGCTGCCGCTGCCACACGGGTTGCCGGTTCGTGCTTCTTCTTCTCACATCTCAAAGACAGGCTCGATCTTGCAGAAGCGCTTGGTGCCGCCGACGCGGACCAGGTTGTTCAACCCGGACCACGAAATCCCGCGCCCGTCGCGCAGGACGTTGTCGTCAACGCGGAGAGCGAAGACGCTGCCTAGTACGAGATTGCCCGCATACGCACCATGGCCCGGGTTGTGATGTCGAGCACGCAGCACTCGAAGGCGACCTTGGCCTTCTTTCGTCGACGCACGCCATCCGCACTGAACCGTGTTTGCAGTGCGCGCCTGCTCTCTTGACAGCACGTAACCGACCTGGCCTTGAAGAACGTCGCATCCATTGCGAGCGGCGTAGAGTCTTGCGTCCGTGCTGGGGCGAAGCCGAAAGGACGACAAGGGAAAACGCGCCAACGGGTCACCCTCCTTGTCACACCCCATTCCCGGCTCCCAAGTGTGTGTGAAGATATCCTGGCACATGCAGATCATGGCCTGCGCGCCGACTCTGTCACCCCTGCGCAGAGCGTGCCCTCGACCTGATCGGGGGCAGGGGTCCAGACACCCCTCGAAACGTCCTGGATTCCCGCCTGCGCGGGAATGACAAGTCGTAGTTGCGTTTGAGCCTATTCACACGCCCGAATCCCAGTGCCGCAGAATCTTCACAGACACGCTCGCAGAAGGTGGGCATTCTCTTCTTGACAACTGAAGTCTGCACTGCAAACATGTTTGTAGCGTACACAAGAACCCACGGGCCAGGGGGGGATTTGTGGAGGTGCATCGGCTATGGGCAAGAAGAAGGTCATTCGGCACGTGGGCATGACTATGACGGAGGCAGAGCATCGCAAGTGGCACCGGGAGCACGAAGGAAGGAAGCTGACGCCGGAAGAACACCGCAAGCTCATGAGGCATCTGGGCATCAGGAAGCAAGAGGACGAGAAATGGCACAAAGCCCAGAGCGCGGCTGCGAACGGGGCGGCCGACCCCGTCAATCCTTTTGCCATCGGCGGCGGATTCCTCAACTACTGTGTCCGTCAGGGCTGGCTGATCCAACAGGGGCGTGGCAAGGCCATGAAATACTACGTGACCCAAGAGGGCCGCGAGGCCCTGGCCGAATACGGCATCGTGAAGTACTGATGTGCGCCCGGGGACGACGGGTGGGGCGGGACCGAGATGTGATTGCTCAACGGTGACAAGCGATGAGGCAGGTTGACAAAGTCGTTCATGAGCCGGCGCGTCTACAGATTGTGACGGTGCTGTCCGGGGTCGAGTGGGCGGACTTCGTCTCGCTGTGCCTGACACTCGGGCTGACCCGGGGCAACCTGTCGGCCCACACCAGCCGGCTCGAACAGTGCGGGTACGTGCAGGTCAAGAAGAGCATCATCGGCAGAATCCCCCACACGCAATACCGGCTGACCACGAAGGGCCGCCGGGCCTTGGAGCAGTACTGGGCCACCCTGGGCGAAATTCGGAAACTGGCCAGAACCCCTGTGAAATGAGCCGGGTTGGCGCGGCGAGCCCAATCCTTTCATAGTATTCCCGCCAACGGTAGAATCACACCTGCTATTTTCGTGTAAACGCATGGCCATTCGGGCGGCTCTATGGGGGTAGAGATCTCGACGGCGGCCGCCGGGCCTAGGTCAGAAACGTTTCTTCTGCAGGACAGTAAACCAGTGTCCGACAAGAACTTTGAAAACCTGGTTAATGTTCACAGCCGACAGGTGCTCAACACCGCCCTGCGCGTGCTGGGCGATGCGAACCTTGCCAATGACGTGCATCAGGAGGTTTTCCTGGCCGTCTGGCGGCGCTGGAGCAGCTACAA
>CAZGRF010000137.1:0-8562 GCA_964527825.1 uncultured Pirellulales bacterium | reverse complement strand
CGCGGACGGAACTGAGCCAGTACGCGCCGAAACTGATCACGATGGAGATCGACCCCGAGTTCATCGGCAAGGTCATCGGCCCCGGTGGAAAGATGATAAAGGGCCTTCAGGAGCAGACGGATACGACCATCGAGATTGAGGAAGACGGCACGATCTACATCAGTTGCGTCGGCGGTGATGGGCACCTGAAAGCTAAGGCATTGATTGAGGCCATGACTCAGCCGCCGGAAGTTGGCCGACTCTACAAGAGCTCCAAGGTCGTCTCCGTCAAAGACTTCGGCGTTTTCGTGGAAATCGCGCCGGGCGTGGAGGGCCTTTGCCACATCAGCGAGCTCAGTGCCGGCTACGTCAAGCACGCCGAGGACGTCTGCAAACTCGGAGACGTCATCCCGGTCAAACTGATCTCCATTGATGAGCAAGGTCGTCTCAAGCTGTCCCGTCGGGCAGCACTGGCGGAACTCGGTATTGAGGAAGAGAAGAAGCCAAGACCGGCAGGGAAGAGATAGACGGGCGCCGGCACGAGGCCTGTCGGGCCCTGTATCAGTCGTTCAAAGCCGAGAATCGAGAGCCTCGATGCGGGGAGCCCGAAGTCGAAGCCTCTGATTTTCGGCTGTGTGTTTTTCTGGTGTCGGCACGAATCGAGCGGGGTGACAGACGCGTGAAACCATTTGCAAGCGGAGTCATTTTGACTCTTCTGGTCGTGGTTCCGGCTGCCGCATGGGTGCTCCGCCGGGCGAACCGTCGGATGCGGAACGGTCAGGCCCAGAGTCGCGATACCGATGAAGAGTTGGCCAAGCTCACAGGCGAACTTGCCCACGAGATCAAGAACCCGCTCTCGACGATCAAGGTCAATCTCAAGCTGGCTCAAGAAGCCCTGGAGGACATCGATCCGGCTGAACCCGCGAGAACGACCTCGGACAGGCACCAGCACTGTCTGTCCAGCGCACTGAGAAAGATTGCGATTACTCAGAAGGAAACGGATCGGCTCGAACAGATTGTGGACGGCTTTCTACAGTATGTCCGCCGGCCGGACCTGCAATTGGCCACGGTCAACTTGAATGATTTGGTTGGCGATATGGTGGACTTCTATTGGCCCCAGGCGCATAGCCACGCTCTGACACTGCGGCACAGCTTGGCGGTGGCGCCATTGATGTGTCGGATGGATGCCGGCGCACTGAAGCAGGTCCTGTTGAACCTATTCATCAACGCCCAGCAGGCCAGCGAGAACGGTGGTGAGCTAATGATCCGCACTTCGCGGCGCGGCGACCGCGCCGTCCTTGAGGTCAGTGACACCGGCAAGGGCATTCCGCCGGACAAGATGACGATGGTCTTTCGCCCTTATTGCTCCTGGCGTTCAGGGGGGACGGGCTTGGGTCTGGCAACCGCCAAGAAAATTGTCGAGGCACACGGGGGCTGCATTTCCGTTCACAGTGAACCGGGCAAGGGAACCTCGTTTGCGATAGAGCTTCCGTTGGCGGATTCCGACTCCGCGACAAGTGAGGTGGCCGAATGACGGAGCAGAGGCCGGTTGTCTTGGTTGTGGACGATGAGCGGGACCATGCGGATGGCATCGTGGAGGCCTTGGATAGGCTGCCCGTGAAGGCGATGGCGGTCTACACAGGGGAGGACGCAGTCGAGGTCTTGCGCAACCGCCGCGTCGATGTAGTGGTTACGGATCTGAAACTCGAAGGAGATGCCGACGGCCTGACGGTGCTCAGAGAGGCCCGTCGCCACAGCCGGTTCACCGAGGTGATCCTGATCACTGCCTATGGGACGATCGACAACTGCAAGGAAGCCATCAAGCAAGGGGCTTTCGACTATCTTGTCAAACCGCTTGACATCGATCAGCTCCGCACGCTTGTCGAGCAGGCAAGTCGGAAGGCCGCCGGCGCTTTCGCACGCTACGCACAGGATGAGAAGGATCAGGATGCCTTCACGTTCGAGGGTATCCAAGGCAACAGCGCCGCCATGCAGGGCATCATTGAGATCGTCCGCCGGGTGGCTCCGACCAATATCTCGGTCCTTATCGAAGGCCCGTCGGGGACGGGCAAGGAGCTTCTGGCTCGGTCCATTCACGAGAACTCATTGCGGCGTGGCAAGCCGTTTCGGCCTGTCAACTGCGCGGGGCTGGCTGAGACCCTGCTCGAAAGCGAGTTGTTCGGACATGTCAAGGGCGCCTTCACAGGCGCCAACTCCGACCGCAAAGGGCTCTTCGAGATCGCTGACAAAGGGACCCTGTTTCTGGATGAGATCGGCGACATGCCGCTGACCATGCAGGCCAAGCTGCTCCGGGTCATTGAGGACGGCATGGTCATGCCCGTGGGCTCCAACAAGGCCACCGTTGTGGATGTTCGGATCATCAGCGCGACGAATCACAGCCTTGCCAAGCTGATCGAGCAAGACAAGTTCCGCGAGGATCTGTATTTCCGCATCAAAGGGGTGAACATCTCTCTGCCGCCGCTGCGGGAGCGGCCCGAGGACATTCCGCTGCTGGTGGACCACTTCCTCAAGGAAGCGGCCGAGGAAACCGGGTCCAAGGTTGCCAGCATTACCGAGGCCGCCATACAGGTACTCGCCGGCCACGACTGGCCCGGCAACATCCGCCAGCTCAAGAACACGATCCGGACGATGGTCGTCATGTGCGATCGTGACAGACTTGACGTTCGCGATATTCCCCCTGACATCCTGCAGCGGCGGCAACTGACGGGCGCCAGCACGGCACCTTCCAACCTGGCCGGCGTTTCCCTCAACGAACTGGAGAAGAAGGCCATCATGGACACGTTGGCCAGAACCGAAGGGAACCGCGAACAGGCCGCCAAGATCCTCGGGATCGGCGAACGCACCCTCTATCGAAAGATCAAGGAATACAACCTGTGACTGGGCAGGAGGGGGGATCATGGCTGCGACAGCAGGTCGGGCCGCATCCGCTGAAGCCAGGAAGGCAACTGCTCGCGCGAGACGCCGGCCCAGAGCCCCTTGCGCAGGGAGTGGGCCACCGTCTGCAACTGCTGGAATTTCTGGTAGCGACTGTGACGGAATCGCAGATCGGCGTAGACACAGCCTTCCAAGAGCAGAACGTCGTTGAGGAACCTGCCGTCGGGCAACTCAACATAGGCCAGCAACCTGCCATAGTTGCCCCGGGTGCGCCCGCCCTCGTCGAGGTACACGGTCACTGATCTGCCGCACGCGGCCTGTTGAGCAAACTCAGTGGCCTCGTCGGCGTAGTACATTGGCCCTTGGTCCTCGTCGCCCGTTTCCGGGGCGTCGATCCCCAGCAGTCTCACCTTGGTCGTTGGACGGTCTCCATCTGGGGCAGCAATATGCAGCGTGTCGCCATCGACTACCCGTGTCACGGTAAACGTTCCGCCGTGGTAGCGCGCCAAGTCTCGCACTGTGGCTTGTTGATGCGCGGTGGCACGCGCCATTCGTGCGGGCGCAAGCAGATTGCAGTCAATCCATACGAGGAGAATCGTTCCGGCAACGCTCGCACTCACGACGATCGTCCGCAGACGTCTGCTCATTGCACGGGGTTGTCTTCGATTCTTGGCCACCAGTCTTGCCTGGAGATGGCGGGGGACGGACCAGCCTTGGGCCCTATTTGCCGGGGGATTTGTCTACCTTCAGCAACGCATGCCCCAACGCCTGAACAGCTTGTTTGCGGTCGGCCTCCTTGACGCCAAACATGATGCTGATCTCAGATGAGCCCTGGTTGATCATCTCGATGTTGATGCCGGCATCGGCCAAGGCGGCACAGGCCTCGGCGGCGATGCCTACTGCATACCGCATGCCTTCGCCTACGATCATGATCAGTGACAAGCCGTGCTCGATCGTCGCGTCGTCGATTCCGAGCTCACTCTGAACGCGGCCGAGGACGCGCTGTTCCTTTTCCGGGGTAAATGGAGCGCTTCGTAAGACGACGGACATGTTGTCGATCCCGGAGGGCGCATGCTCAAAGGACAACTGCTCCTCTTCCAGGATCTGCAGCAGACGGCGTCCGAACCCCATTTCCCGGTTCATCATGTACTTGCTCAGATAGATGGTGCTGAACCCGTCGGCGCTGGCGATGCCGGCGACCTCCCCATGTTTGTAGCTGCGTTCTGCCACAATCAGGGTGCCGGGAGCGTCCGGACGATTCGTGTTCTTGATGCAGACCGGCACTTTGGCCTGAACCGCGGGCACAATCGCCTCGTCGTGGAATACGCCGAAGCCGGCGTAGGAAAGCTCCCGCATTTCGCGATAAGTCAATAGGGTGATGGCCGGCGCGTTGGGCACGAGACGCGGGTCCAAGGCAAACACGGAATCGACATCCGTGAAATTCTCATATACGCTCGCCTTGACGGCCGCGGCCAGAATAGCCCCGGTGATGTCCGAGCCGCCGCGCGGAAAGGTGGCCACGTGCCCCTGCCTCGTGTAGCCAAAAAACCCGGGGAAAACGGCAATACCCTCTTTGTCCCCAAGTGCCGCCAGACGCTCAAAGGATTCGGGCAGGACCTGGGCATTACCGAAATCATCGCTCAAGAGCATGCCGGCCTCTTTGGGGTCAACATAATGGGCTGGAACGCCTTGTCGGCGAAACACCTCGGCGACGATCTTCGCGTTGTTGTCTTCGCCGGAGGCCTTGACCGTGTCGGTGAACTGGGCGGCATTGCTGGAACGGTTCTTGATACGGTCCCGCAGGTCAGCTTCGATGGTGGTCACAATAGCTGCGTCCAAGCCCAGCTCTTTTTGGATTTCCGCATACCGCCCAACCACTGCGTCCAGCTCACTGTCATACGATCGACCGGCAACAACGGCCTCGGCCAAGGCAATCAGCAAGTCTGTCACCTTGATGTCCTTGGGGAACCTCTTGCCCGGCGCGGAGACCACGACAATACGACGGTCCGGGTCCGCTTTGACGATGTCAACCACGTTCAGTATGTGTTCGGCGTCCGCTACCGAGGACCCGCCAAATTTCACGACTTTCATTCTATCCCCTTGTGCATCACAGTCAGCCGTCTGCTTCGGCACGCGTTTCGACAGTCGTAGACTCAAAACACGAACGCCGTCGCTACCGAGCGGCGCTCTTGAGAAAATACTCCATCAGCTCATGACCCTTATTGACTCGGAATCCCGACTTGGCAGCGTTGGTCTCGCCAAAACCCAGATGCAGAATGCCTGTCACACCGGTCCCGGCCATCGCGAACGGAACCGGATCAGCCGAGTGGGCGCCGTTCCGGACCGGCGTCGGATGGTCCGGCAATACCAGGATACGCCAGCTCTCCTGTTTTTCAAGAGCATTGAGCACGGGACCGACGATGTACTTGTCGATATGCTCAATGGCTTTCTTCTTCATTACCGCGTTGCCCTGGTGCGCGGCCTCATCGGGCGCTTCGATGTGAACGAAGACCAAGCCATGGTCCTCAAGGGCCTTGATCGCGGCGGCGCCTTTGCCCTCGTAGTCCGTGTCGAAGAACCCCGTGGCCCCCGGCACCTCGATGAGATCGAAGCCAATCAGTTTGGCCAGCCCCCTGACGAGATCGACCGCGGTGATGGCCGCTCCGTCCAGGCCGAACCGCTTTCGGAAATTCTCCAAGCGGGTCTGCTGCCCTTGGCCCCATAGCCAAATCGAGCTGACCTGGTTCTCGCCAAGGTCCTGTCTGACTCTGTTGATGTCATGGCCGGCGAACAACTGCTGTGACTGGTTCATCAGCTCAATCAGCAGATCGGCTCCCTTGCCGCGGGGCAAGAGCTTCTCGACGGACGTGCCAATATGGTCATGCGGCGGATACGTGCGCACGTCGAAGTCCATGCCCTTGAAAACCAAAAGATGCCGATAGCTCACGCCGGTGTGAAACGACAGACGCTCATCGCGCACCTGAGCTTGCAGTTCGTTGATTAGGCTGCCTGCCTCTTCCGTCGAGATGTGTCCGGCGCTGTGGTCGGCCATCTTGCCGTCGGCAAAGGTCACGAGGTTGCAGCGAAAGACCCAATCATCCAGGCCAAGCCTGATGCCGCGCGCCGCCGCCTCGATAGGGGCCCGGCCGCTGTAGCACCGTGCCGGATCATAGCCCAGCAGGCTCATCTGGGCTACGTCGCTGCCCGGCTCCATCCCCTCCGGGACAGTCTGCACCATGCCTTGACGGCCCTCGCTGCTGATTCGATCGAGGTTAGGCGTCTCCGCTGCCTCCAAGGGCGTCTGGCCGCCAAACTGTTCGAGCGGCTCGTCCGCTGCCCCATCCGGAACGATAATGACGTACTTCGTCATCTTGCACCTGACATCCGAGATCGTCTCGCGTTGTGCGTCGTCCGTTGTGCAAAGGCCCACGCAGGACGCATCGCACACGACGCGACGGGTTGTTCTGCTCTCACGTGTCTCTGTCCTCGGGGATATCGACAATGCGTATGCACACCGGCTGTCCGTTGAAGACATCCGACTCCGCCATTTCCGCCAGGGCGGCCGCCATGTTCCGTTCTTGTGTCTCGTGCGTCGTGATCACCAGCGGGACGGTGTTGTCGGGCCCTCTGCCTTCGTGCTGGAGCGCTCCCGAGATGCTGATCTGGTGGTCGCCCAAGATCTTCCCGTAGCGCGCCACCACGCCGGGCTCGTCCTTGGCCATGACTCTAAGGTAGAATCGACTCACGGTGTCATCCATCTTCTCCATGAGCGACCGGACCTCGCTGCGCGGCCTCAACCGCAGGTGTTCGAAGGTCTTTCTCGAATTACCCAGCGCCACGTCGATGATGTCCGCAACCACAGCGCTGGCGGTCGGCATCATTCCGGCTCCTCGTCCGTAGTACAGCGTTTCGCCGACCGCGTCGCCAAAGACACTGATGGCGTTGAAAGAGCCGTCGACCCGCGCCAGCGAGCAATCCGCTGCGATAAACGACGGATGGACGCGCAGCGACACCTTGCCCTGGGGGTCCCTCTGCCCGATGGCCAACAGCTTGAGACAGTAACCCATCTCCCGGCCGTAGCGGATGTCCTCGCGCGCGATGTTCTCGATGCCTTCGACGAAAACATCCTCCAGTGAGATCTCATAGCCAAACGCGATAGAGGCGAGAATGGCCAGCTTGTGAGCGCTGTCTCCGCCGGAAATGTCCAGCGTCGGGTCCGCCTCCGCGAACCCCCGCTGCTGGGCGCGGGCCAGGACCGCCCCCAATTCCTCATCTTTCGTGCTCATATTCGACAGGATGTAGTTGCACGTGCCGTTGACGATGCCGTACATCGCACCGATGGTGTTGGCCACCAGTCCCGTTCGAATCGCCAGGATAATGGGAATTCCGCCGGCGCAACTGGCCTCGAACGCGATGCACCGGTCGCTCTCGCGGGCCGCCCGGAAGAGTCCAGCGCCATGCTCGGCCAGCAAGGCCTTGTTCGCCGTGACCACGTCTTTGCCCGCCCCGAGCATCTTGAGCAGGATATCCTTGGCCGCACTCGTGCCGCCGACCAACTCCACGCCGATGGTTATGCTCTCATCACTGAGAAGCCGGTTCAAATCGCTCGTCAGTGTGCCGTCAGGCAGCTCGACCGGACGGCGTGTCGTCGTATCGACGTCCACCACGCAGGCGAGCTCGAGGCGCACCCCGGTCTTGGCCGCTATGTCGTCCGCTTTCTCACGGATGAGCTTGGCGACGCCGGTGCCAACCGTCCCGAAGCCCACCAATCCTACTCTTACGCGCTGCTGTTCCACTGAATCACCTGCCACTTCGTGCCTAAGCCGGAGCAACTATGCTCTTGTCGTCATCGACCCTGCCTGAACCGCCGGTCGGCCGTCGACAGCCCGTTCGCAACGACGGACCCGCCATTCGTTGCCCAAATGGTTGACAATCAATAAACAATCCAGCGCCTGCGGTCAAGCAAAAAGCCCCGCCGGGCGCGACGCCGGACGCGCGGTCACTTGCCCTCGATCTCCTCGGGGAAGTTCAGGTACGCGAACTCACCGGCCAGTTCGTAGGCCTTGCGGTCGCGGGCCTTGGCCGCCTCCACCTCATCTTCGAACAGGCCGAGATAGATCTGCTCACCGTTGTGTTGGACCGCCGCCTGCCACTTGTCGCCGCGTGGGAACACGCCTCTGAATCTCGATTTGCCCGTGGCCCGATGGCCGTTCTGCGAGTTCTGCAACTGCGTGCAGTTGCGCATGTTGTCCTCGCGGTTGTCCAGGCTGTTGCCGTTGATATGATCGACGACCATCCCGCGCGGCGGCTTCATGATCTCGCGGTGCATCCAAATCACGCGGCCCCGCTGCGTGCGGCAGGCGTAGAGCACGTTGCCTCGGTCGCTTTGGTGGGCGTACCACTTGTACCGGCTCAGCTTCTCGTAGTTCTTGGCGTCCACGATGGCATAGAGCCCGCGCGTCAGCGGGATGTAGCGTATGGTGTCGTCCGGCGGTTCCGGCGGCTCGACACGCGCCGTCGGTGCTCGTTTCGCCCTGAAATTCCGGCACGGCCCATCGTACGGAATCTCGCGCAACTGTCCCGGCGTGTCCGGATGGTTCGCACACAGCCCCAGCACCGGAAACCCCGACAGCAGCGTCCGCGCCCACAATCCTATGTCCGTCCGGCAAAACACGCAGTCATGGCAGC
>CAZGRF010000136.1:0-8639 GCA_964527825.1 uncultured Pirellulales bacterium | reverse complement strand
GGGTCAGACCATATCTTTGAGGTTCTTGAGCGGACGGATCTTCACGACATTCCTCGCCGGCTTGGCTTTGAACATGGTTTCTTCACCGGTGAAGGGATTGATGCCCTTACGCGCCTTGGTGGCAGGTTTGCGCAGGACCATCAGCTTCATCAGTCCTGGCACCGTATAGGCACCGGGACCGCGGCTCTTCTTGATCTGGCCAGCCATAGCCTCAAACACCGAGTTCACCTGCTTCTTCGTCAGTTCCGTCGCATCGGCAATCCCAGAAACGATCTCACTCTTGCTCATGGGTTTTGCAGGTGCTTTCGCTACCGCTGTCGTTGCCATATCCATGGCCTCCTTGCACTGATAGGAACATCGAAACACTTGGATACGCTATGGATTCCAGCGAGTCGGTGCCGGCCTCCATGACGTATATAGGGCTTCCTGCCCCACGTGTCAAGCCGGAACCCGACGCCAAGTGAAAGCCGACGTAGGTGGCTAGGCCACTCGAAGATGTCGGAATTGCGGTTGGTTTTCAGGCTGCGACAAGAGAGGACTGCTACACTTCTGACTACAGTTTCGATGCCTGCGTTCAATCACATTGGCCGTGTTCTGCTGCGTTCGAGTAGGGCTGAGGATGGCTCTGACCCCGACAGGGCCAGCTGGTACTGCGAGTCTCGCCTGCGGCTGAAGCAGGCGATCTTACGTCGCAGGGGTCGTGCTCAAAGACCCGCGGATAGGGAACATGGACACATGTCCACAAGGTGAGTCCGTTGCTCCCGTGTCGCCTTCGCGACCGAGTAAGCCGCGGTAGCGTAGTTTGTCCTTACGTCTGCGGCTCACGGAGGTGAGGGCTATGACAGTCAGTGACTAGCCGGAAGGCAAACGCTACTCAGCAGGCCGAGCAATCTTGGCTGGCCGTTCAACTGCCAGCAACAGAGCCGGCAGGACTCCCAGGACAAGGAGCAGTTGCACTACGAGGCCCGATATGATGGCGATCGCGAGCGGTTGCAGCATGGCGGAGCCCTGGCCGAGACCTAGGGCCAGAGGCATCAAGGCCAGAATGGTGGCCAAAGTCGTCATGGTGATGGGCCGCATGCGGTTTCGGCCCGCCATGATAAGGCGCTCGCGAAGATCTGTCCTGGCAGGCAAATCGGTATATTCCGAGTAGTAGAAGACCATCACCTCCGTCACGATACCGACGATCATGGTCATTCCCATGATCGCGGTGATATTCAACTCTGTGTGCGTCAGCCACAGACCGATGAAGACGGCCGCTATCGCCATCAGGGTGGTAGCGAGAATCACCGTCGCTACGCGAAAGCGTTCGTAGAGAAAAAGGAGCAGGAGAAACACCAGGGCCACCGCCGCGGCAAACACCTTCATCAGGCCCTTGAACGCGATCCTCTGTTGCTGATACAGGCCGCCGAGCGTGTAGTAGACGTCCTTGGGTAGTAAGTCGGAACCGTTCAGCACCTTCGTAATCTGCCGGATGGTTGAGCCCATGTCGCGCCCGCTGATCCGGCCCGTGACAGCCACCATTCTCTTGAGGTTGTCACGCATGATCTCCGGCTGGCCCGTCACCGTCTGGAGGCTTGCCACGCGGCTCAGCGGAAACAAGTGGCCATCCGGTGCCCGCAACCTCAGTTGGCGGACCTGGCCGATGGTGGCCCGTCTGTCCTGCGGAATCCAGACGCGCACGCTGACCATCTTGGGCCCTTTCTGGATCTGCGTAGTGACCAGACCCGTGAGGTAGGCGTGCAGCATAGTGGTCACCGCCGCCGGCTGCACGCCCTCCAGGGCCGCCTTCTCTCGGTCGACGCGGATATCGAGCGCATCTCCGGCTAGGACGACACCGTCCTTCACGTCGACCACGCCGCGCACTTGCTCGATGGCCGCCGCAACCTTGGGCGCCAGATCGAGGAGCTGTTTCTCATTGTCTGAGAACAGCTTGATCTCGATGGGCTGAGGCACCGCGGTCAAATCCCCGATGAGGTCTTCCATGAGCTGCGCCATCTCAATCTGCAGGCCGGGGACAGAGTGCTCCACTTCTTTTCTCACCTCGTCCATCACCTGTTGGATGGCGCGTCGCGGCGGTGGCTTGAGACGCACGAAAAAGTCGCCTTGATTGGCCTCAGTCAGTCCGCCTCCAAGTTGCAGTCCCGTGCGCCGCGAATATGTTTGGACCTCCGGCGTACGTTCCAGGATCGCCTCCACCTGGCGCAGCAGCCGGTCAGTCTCAGTGAGAGATGTCCCGGCCGGGGCTTGATAGTCCAGGATGAATCCGCCTTCATCCATGACAGGCATGAAACCACTGCCGACGTGACGATAGGCGAGCCACCCCGCCAGCAGGAGTACACCGGCTGGTATCAAGACCAGCAACGGCCGGTGCAGGACACGCCGCATCGCGCGGGTATACCAGCGACGTATCCAATGGTCCTGAGACTCGGCCGTCTCGCGATCGGCGTCTTTCTGCCGCAATAAATGCACTGCCAGCAACGGCACGGCCAGCCAGGCCACGAAGAACGACACTACGAGCGCGGCCGCCATAGTCAGCGAAAGGGCCTTGAAGAAGGCCCCCGTGACGCCCAGAAGGAAAGCCAATGGAGCGAAGATGATGATCGTCGATAGCGACGAGCCCGACAGGGGACGTGTGAACTCGGCGGCTGCCCCCATGACGCGGTCGTGATACTGTCCCTGGCCGTGTGTCATCCTGCGCATAATATGCTCGACCATCACGATGGCGTCATCCAGAATCAAGCCCACTGCGGCCGCCATTCCACCGAGAGTCATGATGTTGAAGCTCCGGTGTAAGACGCCTAGGAGCAGGATGGTCGCGGCCAGCACGAGCGGCAATGTCAAGACCGCAATCAGAGTAATCCGCACGTTGCGGAGGAATGCCAGCAGGATGAATGCAGCCAGGATGACACCGATGATAACGGCGTCGCGTACGCTGGCCGCGGAGGCGACGATTAGCTGACTTTGATCGTACCAGTTGGCTATGTGCACATCCGACGGCAATCGGTCCTTCAAATCCGCCAACTGGGCCGCGACGTCCTTGCCGATCTTGACGGTGTTGCCCCCGGGCTGTTGGTAGATCTGAAACAGCACCGCGTCGTGACCTTCGGCCGTCACGCTCGTCCAGTGCGGAGCGGTCGCCGTGCTGATCACGGCCACGTCTTCCAGTCGAACGAGGCCGTTGGCGCCCGAACGCAGGATAGTCTGGCCGAGCTGGTCGAAGTTGGTGAACTGGGTGTCGCTCATGACGAGGTAGAGTTTGTAGTCCTCCTCCAGCCGGCCGACGGCTGTAACCACATTGGCCGCTGAGAGGGCCTGGGAAACGTCATTCATGTCCAGACCGAACGAATCCAGTTTAGCGGCGTCGGCCATCACCTGGTACTCGGCCGTCGCGCCACCGAGCACGCCGATCCGTGCGACGCCGGCTACGGAAGAAAGCACAGGGCGGATCTGGTAGAGTGCGAGGTCACGCAATTCCACAAGTGAGTGCGTGTCCGAGGTGAGGCTATAGCCCAGTACAGGAAAGACCGTCGGGTCCATCCGGCGGACATCGAAAGTGGTGCCACTCGGCAATGTCGCGACCAGATGATTGATCGCGGACTCGACCTGGAGTGTGGCGGCCACCATGTCCCGGCCCCACTCGAAATTGATCGAAATCTCGGTGCTGCCCCGACTCGTCGTCGACCTGACTTGCCGAACGCCCGGAACGGACCGCACCGCCTCCTCGACCGGCAACGTCACCTCGATGACCATGCGTTCGGCGGGACGGTCACCGGCGTCGAGGTTAACCACCACGCGCGGAAAGCTCACGCGTGGGAACAATCCCACCGGCACACCGAACGCGGCGAAGACGCCCGAGGCCGCGAAGACGGTCAGCAGGAACAGCACGGACCGACGATGGACTTGGACCCAGCCGGTAAAACTCATGGCTGATGCTCCACTGAGACAGTCATTCCGTCGCTCAATTCGTAGTTGCCGACCGTTACGACCTCATCGCCGGCCTGCAGACCCTCGGCCAGCACTTGCACTTGAGTAGGGGTTTCGAGACCGAGGTTGACCACGTGACGGACAGCGTGGCCCTGCTTGATCGTGTAAACGATATAGTGCCCTTGCTGCGGCAGAACCGCAGAGCGCGGAACGACGAACCCCTGGCTTGAGGCCAGCACGATCTTCGCCTCGAGGTACTCGTTCAACATCAGCGCGGCGTCATCATGTGGCGTCACGAACACGTCCACCAAGCGCGTCTGCGGGTTGATTCGTTGTGTGATCAAGGTGATGTTGCCTTGGACGGCCCGCTTCTCGGGCGCGTTGACCGGATAGAGTTCCACAGTCTGGCCGGGGCGCAGCGAGCTCATGTCTTCGTTTTCGATGCCCAGACGCACGGATATCTGATTCTGCCCGATCATTCCCACCAAGGTGGTCCCGGCGGCCACGATCTGTCCAGGCTCGACGTCGATGCGACTGACCAGACCCTTCGCTGTCGAGCGGACCACTTCCCGGCCGTCAATGCCGCGATCCTCCATGCTCTTGACCTTCAGCTTGGCGGCCTGGAGCTTCTGCTGGGCCGTTACCAGGTTCTGCTGGGTGGTCAGCTTCATCGCCAGCAGTCGCTCCACGAGCTCAAGGCTGTCCTGGGCCGAGTTTTGCTCGGAGCGCGCCTGCGCCAGGCTCAGCGAGGTATCCGGGCTCGGCGTAATCGCCACCAGCGGTGTATTGGCATCGACCACCTGGCCTGCCGTGACCAGTACCGATTGGACCTGGGATTCAAAGGGGACGCTGAAGGTTTCCGTCTTGCCCAGCGCCGAGACTACTGTGCCATAGACGACCAGCATCTCCTTGATTTCCTGCTTACTTAGCGTCACGACATGTACGCTCGCCACGGGACCCCCTTTGGCTCCGGACGTTGCGTCGGCCGGGGCGTGAGTCAATCCGGCGCGCCGGCCGTACCGGTATCCCAACGCCGCCACGACGACCAAGCCTCCCACCACAGCCATTACCCATATGGTCCAGTGTTTGCCCTTTGTCATTGCTGCTCTCTGTCCTTAGGCACATCGTTGTCGTCGGCCACCTTGGCTTTCGGGAGTTCGTACAGACCGCACGCCAGTTCGAGCGCGATGCGGGTATCGACAAGCTGCTGTTTGAGCTGCAGGATTCTCATCTGTGTCTGCGTGAGATTGCTCCAAGCCGTGTAGTAGCTCAGGACATCGGCCTGGCCCTCGTCGACGGCCCGACGATAGGTTTCTACCAAGCGAGAACCGCTGCGTTCGGTCGCTTCGGCAGTCTGGATTTCCTCGTTGATCAGCGGAACGCGGGCCAACAATCTACCGATGTCGGCGTGGGCCTGAAACACGCGGTCGGCGTATTCGTCGAAGAGCTGTCGCCGCGTGGCTCGTTCCAGCGCAATTTGGCCCTGGTTGCGGTCAAACAGCGGCAGATCGACCGTCACGGCAAACCCTGTTGTCAGGACATTACCCGTATCACGAGCTTGATTGCCGCCGATGTCGATGCGAGGGAACTGGTCGAGAATAGCTGCCCGTAGCGTATCCTGCTGACTGTCATATCCGCGGCGCAGCGCTACCAGATCCAGGCGTTGCTCCTGCAAGCGGTCAACGAGTTGTTCGAACGCAGGGGCCTCCATCCGTGTGGGCAATGCCACGTCTGACTCCAGTGTCACATTCGCGTCTACGGGGACGCCCAGGGCGGTATTGAGTTTCAGCCGTTGTTCGGCGACCTTCTTCCTGAGGTCCAGGAGGGTGGCATGAGCCATACGGCTGGCCGTCTCCGCTGCTGAAAGGTCCATCTCGGTCATCAAGCCACCCTCTACGGCCTTGCGAACCGTGCTGTAGTTGTCTGCCAGGCGTCGGTCCGAACTGGCCGCAAAGGTGGACTGCCCCAATAGGCTCACAAGGTCATAGACTGCCATCTTGGCGGCTTGGGCCGCCTGCCATTCCTGCCAGGCCACATCCAGATCGACCGAAGCCTTATGCTGAGAGGCCGCATCCGCCCGCGCTGAGTGAGCGATCAACTCGGTGACATTCCAACTCACCCCCAAGCCGAACGCATCGACCGTTCCGCCTGTCGCACCGGCCGTGGGAAAGTCGGTGCTGTAGGCCAACTGGGGATTCGGCAGCAATCCGGCTTGCAGGAGTTGGGCGGCCGCAACGCCGCGCATGTCTCGAGCGGCCCGCAGGGACGGATTGAGCACAACGGCCAGCACCGCTGCCTCATCAGGCGAGAGGCCATTGCTCAGATCCAGCTTCAGCGGACGGACGATGGGGTGCTGCAATTGCTCGGCCCGCATCCGCAGCGCGTCAGGCGGCGGCACCGCGAGGGATTGCTGCACGGCGTCGTCGTCCAAGACCAGCGGCTGATAGCTCTGACAGCCGCCCAGCCAAACCAGAGCTACCAGGCAGACGGTGACGGCCACGCGTCGGCTTCGTTTGCAGACTCGTTGGCAGTAGCTTGTCTTGTCCATAACGAATCAACTCTGGCCGGCAACATCACGTGAACTCTCTCCCCCGCGCAGCCCCGCCCTCGGCGGGGCTGATCCTGTCACCTTACATCATTGCCGTCCGTGCGTGACGCTCAACGAGGAAAATCCTCGATTCCTCCTTTTCATGTCTGGTTTATTGTCTCCTCTGCGCCGGGCAGGGCTAATCGCACGGTGAATATCCCGCCTGGTTCGCGCTCCACAGTGACCGAGCCGCCTACGGCGCTCATCAGTCTCGCCACTAACGCCAGCCCCAGTCCGCAGTGAACGCCCGTATCCGTACGTGACGAATCCGCACGCCAGAAACGATCGAAAATCTGCGCGAGCTGCTCGTCGGTCAGGGTGCAGCCCGTATTCGAAATGGCCAGTTCCACGTGTCGGTCGAGGTGGCGGGCTGCTGCCCAGATTCGCCCGCCTTCGTCCGTGTATTCAGCGGCGTTGGCCAACAGATTGGATAGCACCATCGACAGACTGTCCGGGTCGGAGATGCAGGTCAGGTCTTGAGCTATCGTGCTTTCGAAGGTAACGTGTCGCCGACCAGCCGTTTCGGCGAATGCCAACCAGCAGGTCTCCAGCAGCTCCGCCAGTTGAATGCGGCCTTGCCTCAGCGTCACCTGTCTTGCGTCAAGTCGTGCCAGCATGAGCAGGTTGTTCGTCATGGCCTGCATGCTCTGTGCCATCCCGAGACAGTCGGCCAGCACCGTCTGATAATCGTTGATCTCACGTGTCCGGGAGAGAGTCACTTCCAGGGTCGAGCGCATGCCCGCCAATGGTGTGCGCAATTCGTGAGCAACATCGGCGGTGAAACGTCGCTCGCGCTCGAACGAGGCTTCCAGCCGTTCCAGCAAGGCGTTGAGTCGATCCCGGACGGGGACGAGTTCGACCGGGATGCCCTCAACATCGACGCGCGTCGTCAGATCATCCGCCTTGACGGCGGCGATCTGGGTCGCGATCAGATTCAGTGGCGCCAGGCCCCACCGGACCACGGCCGCCGCTACGAGACCGGATAACGCAGCCACCGCCGCAGAGGCGCTCCACAGGAGTCGACGCAGGAAGGCAAGGTGCCCATACAGGGGGCTTATCTCACGGGCGACCGTCAGGATCAATGTCGTGGAATTTGCCTGCGATGAGCGACCCTCATCTTGCTCAGGCAATCGGGGCGTGAACCGCAGCCCGACAACACGTTGGGGCCGGCCATTAGTGCCTCGCCTATTCGTAAAGACAGGAGTGCTCGTGCCATCGGCGAGGCGCGGCAGGTCGGTGCCACGTAGTTGAGATGATTTGGCGACGACGTGGCCGCTACTATCCCAGATTTCGTAGAAGGTCGGGACATGTACGTTGCCGGACGTGGGCGTCTGCTGCTGGTCGAAGTCAAGTTCAGCTCTGCCTTCTTCCCATTCGACGTCGCCGGCAAAAACCCGCGCGGTCGATTCCAGGGCGCTGTCGAACTGGCCGAGCAGCACCCGTCGGATCGTGCCGTAGGTGACGAGGCTGAAGACCGCCACGAGTAATACGGTCCCGCCGACGGTCCCCACGAGCAGACGATTTCGCAGCGACGCGCTCATGATTCCGTCCCCAATACGTAGCCGCGGCCTCGGACGGTATTGATCAGGGAGGGTTTGCCCGGCTGTTCGATCTTTCTGCGCAAGTAGCCGATGTATACGTCGACGACGTTGCTGGAAGCGGTCGAATTGAACTCGTAGACGTGCTCCCAAATATCGCTGCGTGAAACGACTTGGCCGGCGCGCATGGCAAGGTATTCCAGCAGCGCGTATTCGCGCGGCGTCAGTGGGATGTCCTGGTCGCCGCGCTGGACGCGCTGCCGGGTGAGGTCGATCTGCAAGTCCTGAACTTCGAGGAGCGGGTTCTTCTGGCGGTAGCTGCGGCGCAGCAGCGCCCTTATCCGAGCCAGCAGCTCCTTGAACGCGAACGGCTTGACCATGTAGTCGTCGGCCCCGAGATTGAGGCCGGTCACGCGGTCGTCCAGCGTGTCGCGGGCGGTCAGAATCAGCACGTGGCTTTCCCGGCCCTCGGCCCGGAGCCGCTGGAGGATGGTGAGTCCGTCCATGCCCGGCAGCATGAGATCCAGCACGATCACGTCGTAGTCGTTGCCGAGGGCGTACCACAGACCCTCCTGCCCGTCCCCGGT
>CAZGRF010000135.1:0-8652 GCA_964527825.1 uncultured Pirellulales bacterium | reverse complement strand
CGGATGCCCATAGAGGTCAGCTCGTGCCGGCGCTTTGTCACAGGGTTCCAGACAAGAATGTCGCCGTTCAGGCCGTGCGTCGGCCGGCCGTCATCGGGGGTGGTTTCGGTGACCCAGTCGTCATAGTCGGCAGCCCTCATTTCGTGGGGGTAGCCGTCCTGGAGCACCCAGCCGATGCCGATGATGAAGATAGCGGGATATTCCTGGACGATCTTTGTCTCGCGCTGCTTGCGCGGCAGATCGGGATATCGGTCGAGGATTTCTTCCGCGTGAAGGAAGGTCAATTCGTCCGGCAAGTCCGGGTACTTATCCGTCTTGAGCTTTGGAAAAAGCTGCTGGACATGCGCCTCGGCACCCTTGAGGACCTTCCAGATCTTCTGCACAACCTGCTTGAGGAGTTCCAGGTTTCGCTGGTCTTTCGTGATGGCCAACTCCCAGTCCCACTGGTCAACGTAGGCGCTGTGATCGTGGTCGAGGAAATAGTCCTTGCGCACGGCCCGCATGTCTGTGAGGAGGCCTTCGCCCACCTGCATGCCAAACTGCTTGAGGGCCATGCGTTTCCATTTCGTTGCCGCCTGAACGACCTCGGCATCGACAGGGTTCCGGTTGTGGTCGTTCGAGATGTGAAAGCCGACAGGCGTGCGCGAGCCGTCGCGGTCGAGATAGTCGTTGACGCCGCTGCTGACGTCCACGATCAAGGGGACCGTGACACGAATGAGGTTGAGTTCTTTACAGAGGTTCTGCTCGATATAGTCCTTAGCGGCGTAGATGGCGATCTGAGTTTCTTTGGGTGACAAGAGGGAGTGGTAGTCGTGGGGCAACACTTTCTCGAGTTCCGCATAGTCGCCGATTCCGGGACCGGCCAAGTCAGCTTTCTTATCCAGCATTGGGTACCTCCTGAGACCATTTGGCACGTTCTTGCTGTGTAGCACGCTGGCGGAATCCTATCATGAGGACAGACCATGTCAAGAATGGAATCGGATTTGTCACGCGGTGACGTGCTGGAGCCGGGCAACGTCAAACCGTGGGGGGCGCACGGCCGGCTCAGATTTTGATGAAGATTCTCTTGCGGTGGAGATAGAGGAGGATCAGCCATAGCACGAGTACGCCGCCCGCAGCGCGGATGAAGTCTTGCCAGTCGCCGGTGTAAGGCGCCAGACCTCGGATGAACCTGTCGCTGAAATACTTGAAGTCGTACAATTGCGCGGCCATATACGCGGCGATGGCATTGGTTCCGACGACCGCGAACGGAAAGGCCAGAGGCCGCAGTCGCAGCACGTCGATGACCAGATAGAACACGCCCAGCAGCAGAAGGCTCCATCCCGCCGCGTACAGCACCATTGAGCTGGTCCAGAGGTGCTTGATGATGGGAAAGACCAGTCCCCATGCCCATCCGAGCCAAACGCAGAGAACCCCGGAAGCCAGGAGGAACAGCGCCTTCCTGGCCTTGCCCAGGTTGGCCTGCAACAACTGGCCCGCCAGCGCCCCGATCATCACCGTGGCCGCGAACGTCATGCTGCTGAGAATCCAGGTGTAGGTTGTCCCGTCCTGATAGGGGCCCAGGATCAGCTTATCCACGTAGATGGCGAGATTTCCCTGCTCGGTGAGCTGGCCCGCTCCGTATCCGGGCACCGGAACCAGCATCAGCAGGCCCCAGTACACCAGTAGCAGCGCGGCGGCCACCACCAGTTGCCACACGGGCCGCAGGTTCAAGATGATGATTGAGGAGATGAGGTAGCCGGCCGCGATGGCCTGGAGCGTGTTGCTGTAGAACCGCAGCGTCAGAAGGTTGTACTCCAGCAATCGGCCTTGAGCGATCATGCCCAGGACCCAGAGAATGAGCACCCGGTAGACAACGTGCAGGTAGATTCTGGCCTTGCCCTGGCTGAGTCCGCGTCGCTTGGCGAAGGAAAAAGGCATCGCCGTGCCGACCACGAACAGAAACAGCGGCATAATCAGGTCCCACGCGGTGAAACCCTCCCATGGTGCGTGCTGCAACTGCGGGACGATGTTCTGATTGAGCCATTCGTTGTGAAGACCCGTCGCCAGGCCGCCCGCGATAGCGCCGCCTCCGATGATCCAGAACATGTCGAAGCCTCGCAGGGCGTCGAGGGATAGGAGCCGTTCCTGAGTTGCTGTCGCCGGTTTCTCTGTTGTCAAATCCATTTGACTGTCTCCATTACCAGGTCAAGAATCGGCGGAGACCGCGGTCCCGGCATGGCCGGTCCTTGGGCACCTGCTGCGGCACGGCCGCCATAATAACAATCTGTCACGCCGAATGCAATTCTGATCGTCTCAAGCTCTCTCGGATCATTTTGGCAGTGTCTCGCGCATCTGCTGTAACCGGCGCATGTTAGCTTGCACTGACCGATTGGGCACCGACAGTCGCTCCGCGCGCGGGATCACTCCGGAACCAAAACGTGCGAAATCTCGATTCGTCGTGAATGGCAGCGGCTTTTCGGGCGTCTACGTCATTAGCATGTGCGTGTGGCGCCGGTGGACTTTGCCATTGACGCGAGTGGCGGAAATGAAGACACTATCGGCTTCTAGACATGCGTATGAAGCAGAATCATCGGAAGAGATCAGACATGCATCCTATTCGCTCAGGTTGTGGGCTGTTGTTGGCTCTGTTGTTGTTTTGTGGGAGCATCTGCCTGACCGGCTGCCGCTCTCCCCGGCAGCATCGCCGGAAGGCCGACGCGGTTGCCGCCGATATTATCACGCGGAAGCAGGGAGAGGCTCTCGACAAGACCGAGCCTTTCACGATTGAGAGGCCGAGTGATATCCTGCGACGCAGGCTTCTCGATGAGCAGGGCCTGCTCTATTCGAGCGAAGCGTCCTTGGGGACCGATGCGCTAACGCCCATCAAACACTGGCCGAAAGACGGCTATCCGCCGCCGTCATCCTCCGCGGACGCGAACGTGCCGATTGAGCCGAATCAGCCTGTGAAGCTCTCTTTGGTTGATGCTCTCCAGGTCGGGGCGCACAACAGCCCGGATTACCAGTCGCAGAAAGAGCGCGTGTTCCAGGCGGCGCTGAGCCTGGATTTGACGCGAAACAACTTCCGCAACGTCTTCACCGCGCAGGCCGATAGTCGTGTCAGCATGGACACGACCGGCGACAGCACTGTCACCAGCGTCAGCTCCGGCGGATCGGTGGGGGTCACGCGGAGCCTCAAGAACGGACTTGACCTGAGTGCCGCTTTGGCGGTTGATCTGTTCAACTTGCTGACGCAGGGGGGGATGTCGTCATTGGGCCTCAGCGCCGACACGAGCGTGTCGCTGCCTTTGCTTCGGGGCGCCGGCCGGCACATCATCACCGAGCCGCTGACCCAGGCCGAGCGGAACGTAGTCTACCAGATATGGGATTTTGAGCGTTACAAGCGGACGTTTGCCGTCAGTATTGCCCGGGACTATTTCGGCGTTCTGCGTCAGATGGACTCGGTGGCCAATGCGCGAGACAACTATCGCAGCGCGATCACGTCGGCGCGCTGGACACGCCGCCGGGCCGATGCGGGCCGCATAACCGAGGTCGAGGTGGATCAGGCGGTTCAGCGAGAGTTGAACGCACGGAACAACTGGATCTCGGCCCAGGAGCAGCTCGCGAGCCGTCTCGATGCGTTCAAGGTCTCGCTCGGGCTTCCTCCGGACGCCGTGATCGAGCTGGACCCGAACGACCTGGCGCAGTTGCGGAAGCGTTCGGATGAGATCGTCGGGCAGATGAGAGAGGCAGCGCAGGCGGCGGTGGCGGAGAAGGCTCCTCCGGCGGATGCTCCTGTGGAGTTGGAGCCGGCCGGCCCCGATGGCGCCGGGCCGTTCGAGATCGACGAATCGGTTGCCGTCAGGCTGGCGCTTGAGAGCCGGCTTGATCTGAAGGCGTCCAATGGCCAGGTCTACGACGCTCAAAGAGCGGTAGTCGTCAGTGCCGACGCCCTGAGGGCCGGCTTGGACATCGGTGGCTCCGCCAGTTTTTCCGACGACGATGACGACGGCAGCCTGGGCCTCAATGGGGGCCAATATGCCGCCTTGCTCTCGCTGGATTTGCCCATTGAGAGAACCAGGGAGCGGAACGACTACCGCAACAGCCTGATCAGTCTGGAGCAGGCCACGAGGGCGGTCCAGTCCCTCGAAGACCAGATCAAGCTGTCTATCCGCAACCAGTTGCGCACGCTGCTGGAATCACGCGAGAGTGTCAAGATTCAGGCCCAGTCGGTGGTGGTGGCGGAGAAGAGCGTTCGCGGCGCCACGCTGCTGGTGGAGGCCGGCCGGTCGCAGATTCGTGATTTGCTGGAAGCCCAGGACGCGTTCCTGGCCGCGCAGAACCAATTGACGGCCGCGGTCGTAAACTATCGTATAGCGGAGTTGGAGCTCCAGCGCGATCTGGGCCTGCTCAATGTCAACGAGAAGGGGCTATGGCGGGAATTCACGCCAGAGGAAATCAAAAATGGCAGCAACGAACAGTAACAAGCCCAATGGGGCCGCAGGCAGTTCCTTTAAGATCATCGCCGTCCTTGTCGTGATCGGCGCGATTGGCTTAGCTGTGGTATGGCTCAAGGTTGTCCGAGGCGCTCAATCGCCTCTCAGCGGCATGCCCACCTTTGTCGCCAAGCGGGGCCCGCTGACTATCAGCGTGCTTGAATCGGGCACGATCAAGGCACGGGAGCAGGAAATCATCTACAACCAGGTCGAGGGACGCACCTCGATCGTTAAGATCGTAGATGAGGGCACGCACGTCAAGAAGGGCGACCTACTCGTCGAACTCGACGTCAGTACGTTGACGGATGGCAAGATCGACCAGGACATCCGCGTGCAGAACGCCGATGCGTCCCTCATCAACGCGCAGGAGAACCTTGCTGTTGTTCAGAACCAGGCTATCAGCGACGTGAACGTGGCTGAGTTGACGCTTCAGTTCGCCCGGCAGGATTTGCAGAAATACGTGGAGGGGCAGTATCCCAATGATAAAGCCGCAGCGGAGAACGACATTCGCCTGGCGGAAGAGGAACTGACGCGGGCGGAGGAGAAGTTGAAATGGTCCCAGACGCTCTACGATGAGAAGTACCTCTCAAAGACTGAACTCCAGGCCGATCAATTGGCCAAGAACAGCGCGGAGGTCCGGCTTCAAGTGAAGGAGAACGACCTCGATCTGTTGACGAACTACACCTACAAGCGAGAGATTGCGCAGCTTCA
The DNA here is from genome assembly GCA_964527825.1 of uncultured Pirellulales bacterium. GTDB lineage: Bacteria > Planctomycetota > Phycisphaerae > Sedimentisphaerales > Anaerobacaceae > JAFGLV01. The sequence continues at coordinate 3,466 of CAZGRF010000135.1, read as the reverse complement.
GAGCGATGTTACGCAGGCTGAGATGTCCCTGGAACGCACGCAGCGCAAGGCCCGCGCCAGTGTCGTGCAGGCGGAAGCGGAACTGAAGGCCAGACAACAGGAATATGACCGCCAAAAAGACAAGCTGGCCAAGATCGAGGATCAGATCACGAAGGCCACGGTCTATGCCCCGACGGACGGTATGGTGATCTATGCGACCAGCGCGCAGAGAGGCGGTTTCAGTCACATGATGGACAATCGCCAACCTTTGCAGGACGGTGTGGAGGTCTTCGAGCGCCAGGAGTTGATCTATCTGCCGACGGCGTCGTCATCCAAGGCGGAAGTGGCTATTCATGAAGCGAGCCTGCAAAAGGTCCGCGTGGGATTGCCGGCCGTCATTACGGTCGATGCGTTACTGGGCAAGAAGTTCCTGGGTCGGCTCGCCTCGATCGCCCCGTTGCCCGACCCGGAGAGCATGTTTCTGAACCCCGATTTGAAGGTGTACAATTCCGATGTGTACCTGGATACCGACGATCCGTCCCTGCGGACCGGCATGGGCTGCAAGGTGGAAATCGTGGTCGCGCAGCACGAGGATACGGTCTACGTCCCCGTGCAAGCGGTCATACGGATCGAAGGTAAGCCCACTGTCTATGTGGTCAGAGACGATGGAACCACCGAGCAGCGGAACGTGGAGATCGGTCTGGACGATGACGTCATGGTCCGGATCATCAGCGGACTGGAGGAGGGAGAAACCGTTTTGTTGACGCCTCCTCTAAAGGCGGCCACGGTTGAGACCGGCTCAGGTCTGCCCGGGGGCGTGGCGGAGCCCAATAGCGCCGCCGGTATCATGAGACAGAGAATCAATGAGAAGCTCGACGAGGTCAACGGTGTTGGTGTGCCCCCTGCGTCGGCGCAGGGGATGACAGGACCGCAAGGCCAGGGGCAAGGACCGTCGGACGGGATGGGTTTCCCCGAGATTACGCCAGCCATGAGAGAGCAGATGCAGGAGGCGATGCAGAACCTGACACCCGAGCAGCGGCAGCAAGCGGAGCGTCTCATGAACATGTCGGCCGAAGAACGACAGCAGATGATGCAGCGCTATATGAACGCGAGCCCGGAGGAGCGCCAGCGGCTTCAGCAGCAGTTCATGGGAGGTGGGGGCCCGGCGCAGGGAAGAGGACAGAGACGGGGCGGCAGCCCGGGACAAGACGGCGGCCCAAGACCTGACGGACCCGGAGGGGACCAGTAGATGGGTACAGAGTCGCCGCCGAACGACGGGCAGGAAATCGTTAGGCTTGAGAACGCGCACAAGACCTACCAGATGGGGACGGAGCAGGTCAGGGCGCTGGCCGGCGTGACAGTCTCGTTCAAAAAGGGCAGTTTTTGGGCGATCATGGGTCCCAGCGGCTCCGGCAAGAGCACCATGATGAACGTTCTCGGCTGTCTCGATCGTCTGACGTCCGGCTCTTACTATCTTGACGGCAGGGACGTCAGCCGGCTCGACGATGATTCGCTCAGCGAACTGCGGCTCACATATCTGGGATTCGTCTTTCAGAGTTTCAACCTTATCCCCCAATTGACGGTGCAGCGCAACATCGAGCTGCCGTTGTATTACCTGGGCTGGGACGCCGTCCGTAGCGCCCGGCGCGCGAAGGAGCTTGCCGAGGAGGTTGGCCTTGGTGATCGGCTGAACCACCGTCCGACGGAGCTTTCCGGCGGGCAGATGCAGCGCGTCGCCATCGCGCGGGCGTTGACCAACGATCCGCAGATCATCTTTGCCGACGAGCCCACGGGCAATCTCGACTCGGCCACGGGCGAGCAAATTATGGAGCTTCTGGACAAGTTGAACACACTTGGCAAGACCATCATCATGGTGACGCATGAGCCGGGCATCGCCGCGCATGCGCGCAGTCGGCTACACATGATCGACGGCGTGATCGATAGAATTGAAACAGGGGCGTATGAGACAGACAAAGATCGCCAGAAACATCCTGCTCGGCATTGAGAACCTTCTGCTGCACAAGCTGCGTTCGTTCCTGACCATGCTGGGTGTCGTCTTTGGGGTCGGCAGCGTGGTAGCCATGCTGTCGGTCGGCGAGGGAGCCAGTGCTGAGGCCCTCAATCAGATTCGCAGGCTCGGCAGCAACAATATCATTGTCTCTTCCGTCAAGTCCGCTGAAGAAGAACAGGCCCAGGCCACTGTCACACGCTCCCGCATTAGCGTTTACGGGTTGACCTACGATGACTTCACACGCGTAGCCGCGAGTTTCAACCACGTCAAAGAGGTCGCACCCGTAAAGCTGACGCGCAAGGGTTCGCGCCTGCGCGAAAGAACGATGGAATTGAGAGTCGTGGGCACGACGCCTCAGTGGTTTGACCTGGTACCGCGTGAGGTTCTTGCCGGCCGAGTGCTCATGCAGACGGACGAGGCCCAGCAGGCTCCCGTGGCGGTGCTGACGGAATTCGGCGCGCGGAAGCTCCTGGCGACCGAGGCGGTCATCGGCCAGACGATCCGCATCGCCGGCAACGAGTTCAAGGTGATTGGCATCGTCAAGAGCGATTCGGGCAGCGGACCGGCCGGCAACATTCAGATTCCCGACCAGGAGACAGACGCCTACATCCCTATTTCCGTGGCCCGGACGTACTTCGGCGACGTGTCGGTGCGCCAGAAGTCCGGCTCGCAGGAGGCCGAGCAAGTGCAATTGCACCAAATCATCGTTCAGGTCGAGGGCGGCGAATATGTCGAGGCGGTCGCAGCCGGGATCGAACGAATGCTGCAACAATTCCATAAGAAGAAGGACTATGCGATCAGTGTTCCTCTCGCGCTGCTGCGGCAGGCCAGGGCGACCAAGCGGACTTTCAACATCGTCCTCGGCTCCATCGCGGGCATCAGCCTCCTGGTGGGCGGCATCGGCATCATGAACATCATGCTGGCCTCCGTCACCGAGCGAACGCGTGAGATCGGCATCCGCCGCGCCATCGGGGCCAAACGCCGGCAGATCATCTACCAGTTCCTTATCGAAACGGTGGTCCTCTCCACCACCGGAGGCCTCATCGGCCTGGGCGTGGGAGTCCTGATACCGTTCCTGATCACGTACTTCTCCGGCATGGCGACCGTCATCACGCTCAACGGCGTTCTGTTGCCGCTGCTGATCAGCATGGCCATCGGCATTCTCTTCGGCCTCTATCCGGCCATGAATGCCGCCAAGGTCGATCCCATCATCGCGCTGCGCCACGAGTGATGTGGCTCGGCCGCCCTGTGTCTTTCGCTTTCTTTCTCCTGTAACCTCCATTCGGCTGATACCACAAACCTACCGATGGGGTCCATGCTGGACGCCCTCAGGGGCACTGCGCCGGACCGAAGTCGCGGGGGCGATTCACGTGCTAACCGCTTTCTGAAAGGAGCTGAACATGTTGAGGAAAATGATCCCGGGTCTGGTCGCGATAGGTATGCTCAGCGCTGTTGGATTGTTGATCGCTCAGGACC
>CAZGRF010000134.1:0-8677 GCA_964527825.1 uncultured Pirellulales bacterium | reverse complement strand
CCTCAGTCAACTCGTCTATTGGACCCAGTCACACGCACCGTGTCGGCGTGTGACGCAGTCTTCCGGCTGTTGCCAAGCTTCGATTCAGAATTGGCGGATGAAATTGTCCACCATCTTTTTGAAGGTGCGCCAACATATCCACAGGTCGAGTTGCGGCGAGAGCTCTTGAACGTATTTCGTGTCGTAGTAGATCCATTCCTGGAAGTCTTTGAAAGGTTTTCGCGTCCTGTAGACCTGCCAGAGACCGCTGATGCCCGGCCGCACCGACAGTCGTGCGTCGCGCCACCAGGGGCACAGAGTGTTCTCCGACTCCGGAGACGGTCGGGGACCGACGACACTCATCTGACCGAGTAGCACGTTGAAGAACTGCGGGATCTCATCCAGGTACGTCTCTCGGAGAAAGTGTCCTACGGTGCTGATCCGGGGGTCATCGGCCATTTTGAATTGCGGCCCGTCCACCTCACTGACAAAACGCAGTTTGTCCTGTATGTCGGCCGCCCCCACACGCATCGTCCTGAACTTGATGCAGTTGAACAATCGGCCGTGCAGACCCTGGCGCTTGTCTCTGAAGAACACAGGTCCTTTGGAATTCACCTTGATAGCCAAGGCAATGAACGGAATGACCGGAGCAAAGAGAACCAGGACAATCGTCGCCGCGACAACATCGGCTATGCGCTTCCCACATCTCGCATAGGAAAACCTCGGCCACGTTCGAAAAGGGTTCTGTCCGGGTGAACACACCAACACTCGCGGGGTCTGCCCAGTGTGCAGAGGCGCCGAACGAGCCGTCGCAGATCCCACTTTCGGCGATATGCAAAGGGTATCTCTGAGAATCTGTCCTTGGTCAACTACCACCTCAGCTCCAAGAATCGACGAATCTACCACGGCGCCCTGCCGTACCGTGCAGTTGTCACATAGAATGCTGGGGCCGATGATGACAGCGTCAGACTCGACGCAAACATGATCGCCAAGCAAAACCGGTCCGACAAAGCGTGCCCGGGACGACACCTGCCCTCTCTGACCCCACAGGAGAGTCTGCCGTCCATACTCAACTCTTGACATCGCTCCCCGAGGCGATGTGCGCGTCAAGACGGCGCGGGAAAATGCCAGGAGTCCCTCGGCCGACTCCAGGTCGGCGGCGGAACCGGCGATCGCTACGGCTTGGACCTTCAGACGACACGACTGGAACCTCTCGATCAACGCACCAAAGTCAGGCGGAAGACTCTCGCCAAGAACCGTTTCCACGCACTCAGCCCTCACGAGGAGGTGATGGGGCCAGTCTATCGGCATGGGGACGGGCTCCACCGATTCCCGGAAGAGACGCCGATAGCCGACGAGCTGCCCTTGTTGAGTCAGACGAACGTACTCGCGATAGGCGAGCAACCTGGAATTCGCCGTGACGGCAACGGCATCGGCGTCAGTCTCGGCAAGCACACGCCCAAGCAGTTCATCGCTGATGTGAGTGGCGTACCGTCCGTTCGAGACCACCAACCACGGATAATTCCGGGCATCCTTGAGACCCTGAAGACGGATGCCAGCCCTCCCGGCATACGTTACCGTCTGCTGCATGCTTACGATCGGGTGCCCTTGCCAGGAATTAGGGACGATCCAGGTGAGATTGCCCGGCTCTGTCCCACCGGCCATTTTCAGGAAGCTCCCGACACGCCCGGCGGAGCAAGAGAGCGTACCTCCCCCGCCGATGAGCACATTTGCCAAAGGAGCCGTTGACAGCGCATACCGAAGAACGCCGGCGTCAGTGCCGTCTTTCGCATCCTGAATAACAATCAACCTCATAACCACATCACAGCCGCAGTTCGATGATGCCGGGCACACGACAGCAGCGATAGTGCTGCTCTCAGGCTCACCGGGCCTTGGCAACCCCACCCGAGCCCTCGGTGGGAAGCAGCAACTTCCTCTGCTTCCGTGCTTTTCGGACGGACTCCGCCTCGGTAGCCCGATAACTGTACCCATAGCGATACAGGCTTTGATCCGCGCGCACGTTGCTCAGGATCGCCCCCAGCACGCGCACCCGGATGCGCGTGAACCTCTCTTGGGCCTCCTTCAGTTCGGGCGCCGTCGTTTGGCCCGCGAAGCCGACGAGGATAACGGCACCCGCGAGCTTGGCCCAGACCAGTGCATCGGGAAAGGCCAGCGCCGGCGGCGTGTCGATGATGAGATGGTCGTACTCCCGACTGAGCTTCTCAATCTGCTCGGCCGCTTTGGATGAAGCCAATAGCTCGTAGACGTCCGCAGCACTGCGAGGATTGGCCGCCAACACGTGCAGCCCACTGGCGGCAATCGTGCAAACGGCCCTTTCCGGCTGCTCCCCCATCAGCACGTCCTGGACCCCCGCTTCCCCGTTGGAGATGTTCAACATGTAGCGGACGTCGGGCTTCCGCAAGTCACCGTCAACCAAAAGCACTTTCTTACCCGACCTGGCCAGACTTGTGGCCAGGTTGACAGCGAATGTTGTCTTGCCCTCTCGCATGCCCGCACTGCTGACAGCCAATTTGCGGGGCACCCCGGCGTTGGTCAACAATCCCAGGTTCGTGCGAATCGTCTGGTAGTCCGCCGCGATCTGCTCGGCAAAAAGGGATGGTTTGACCGTGTGCGAACTGCTCGTCGTCCCAAGCACCGGAAGGTCAAGGTGGCGCGCCACATCCTCCGGGGTTTGCAGGGTCTTGTCCATCTTGTCCTTGAGCACGGCCAAGCCGCAACCGCAGACCAGCGCGGCGAAGACCATGGCGACCGTGAACTTGACACGCTTGTCCTCAATGCTGAAAACCGCGGCATCGTAAGCACGCTCGATGCGGGATTGCCCTTGTCTTTCTATGTTTATTCTCTCGATCTCCAGAGATACCTGTTCATACATCTGCTTCTTCAAGTCCAACTGAGCCTGCGAGTTCTGGAGCGCCAAGCTCGTCAGTCCAATCTCAGCGGTATTCTTACGCTGCTTCTCGAGCTGCTCGTTGAGGACCTTCATATTGGCTCTAACCTGTCGCAGCTCGGCAAGGCCAGCGGCGCGCTGCTGCTGCGCCAACACTTTCCGACGATCATCCAGACCCTCATCGAACTTCTTCTCGAGCTCTTTGCGCGTGTCCTCCAGAGACTCCTCCAAGGCCACCAACACCTCCTCCCTTTGGGCGAGGACTGGATGTCCAGGCTTGTACCCCAGCCTGGCCACAATCAGGTCCCGCTTCATGGCCACGATCTCCGCTGAAAGCGCAGTCATCGTAGGATCGGAATTGACGTACTCGGTACGCGCCGCGACCAACTGTTCCGGCGAGATAGGCACGTTTGCGTCCGTTTGTTCGATGCTCGCGAGAAGAGCGCTTTCCCGAGACTCCAGACGCGTCAGCTCGGTAAGCAATGCGCCCTGGCGATCTAGCTCCATCTCTTGAAGCCTGTCCAACTGGGTGCTCCCGTATGACTCGGCGTACTTGCTTATAGCCCCGCGCAGGCTCTCCATATCCGTCCGCAAGCCCCCCATCTGCTTCCGCAACTCGTCTTGTCTGTTGATTTCATTCTTCTTCGGCTTGTCACCGTACAACGCTTCGTACTCGGCGAGAAACAAGTCAACAATCGTCTTGGCCTCTTCTGCGTCTGCGCTCGTCATGACTACGGTCAGCAGCTCCGAGTTTGCCGCGGGGCGGACGGCAATCGTGCCGTTCGTCAAGGCGTCCCTCAACTTACTTACCGGATCAGGCGTGCCAACTGTCCGCATGATCTTGGCCTTCAGTCTCCCCATCAAGGTGCGAGGCTGTCCGGTGAGGAATCGCAGATTCCGTCTCGTTACCTCCGTGGCGACCAAGTCGAGAACCTTGGGACCGCTGAGCAAGCTGGCCTGTGTGTTCATGAAGCTGCCATACGAGCCTCCCGCACCCTCCGGCTGTCCGGTCAGCACACTCTGAACGGCAGGCGCCACCCGCACCGCCCCTTCCACTACATAGCGAGGTTTGAACAACAGCCAGATCGCCGGCATTCCTACCACACACAGAACGGCCGTTGTCGCGAGAACGACGCGCCAGCGCCGTCCGAGGCTCCGGAACAAATCGGGTCTTACCTCCGGCTCCGCTTCCTGCCGCAGCTCCAACGGGGTCTCATAGACAGCAGGCTTCTGTTCCATCACCTGGTCCAGGTACTTCTCGAGATTGTTCATGGCCCCATTCTCCAAATCTCACGAGCCCGGTTCGTGTCGTGGTTTTCCTCGAGCGATGATCTCCGGTGCCATTTCGACCGGTGGGGTCGTTAATCGCGCCAACAGCCAGAGCTCGCCCACTATCATGGCCAACGCCAAAGGCATCATGGCATATCCGCCCCAATCGTGAAACAGGTCTCTCACAGTTTCTGCCTTGAGTCTCGTATAAAGGATTGCGGTTATCGTCAGCCTGAGCGTGTTGCAGAATAGCGCGATCGGCAGGCTCGAGATCAGAACGATCAGCTTCTCCCACCAAGCCCGCCTGACCAGGAGCACCACCAACCCGCTGATGACAAAGAAGGCCGTAATCATCCTCAGGCCGTTGCATGCATAGGCCACGTCCACACTGGTGTCTCCAATCGTGATGACATTGCCGTCCTGCACAACGGCACGGCCAACCAATTCAAGGCAGAAGGCCGCCGAATTCGTCGCCCAACGTTGAAGAGGCAAGGCAATAGCGCCCTGAATCCGCTTGGGCCAAGGCAACATCAGACATAGAAACAACAGTACGGGAGCGAGTTTCCATAGAAACCGCCGGCCCAGGAGCAGCAGGACAATGGCCGTCACAGAGAGGATTATGGAGAACATCTGAGCAGAACCATACATGCGGTAGAGCCCAAAGCTTCTCGTCGCCTGAGCAAGTATGAAGACAGCAGTCCCCGCCACAAGCGCGGGGCGTATCACCAAATGCGCAAAATCACGGCGACGCGACCACAGAACATAGGCGGCCAAGAAAGGCACAAGCAGTCCGGCCGAGTACTCATCACTCCGCTGCCAGATGCCCCAGAGATCGGTGAGTGTGGGCCAGTACGACCATAGGAACGCCCAAAGAAGCACAATGCTTCCCGCGATGTAGGCCACTCGGCTCAGCGCCGCGCCGCCGAATCGTGTGTCTGCCCACGCAACCACCTTCGTCCAACGTCGGGGCTTTGCCGCCCGCCCCCCTTCCGGGACAGTCTGTTCTGCAAGCATGGCCTTGTCGGGGACCGTCGCGCCCTGACCCACGATGGACGCGCGAATCTCACACTGGGCCCCCACTTCGGCCCGCTCCCATAGGACACTTCTGACAATAACACTGTCTCGGCCCACTACCGTCCTTTGGCCGACAACTGCCGGTCCAATGACGATGACACCTTCCGACAGCCGGGCCTGGTCGCCAATCACCACGGGTCCGTAGATCCGTGCCGTCGGATGAACCGAGGCAGAAGGTATCACGGACACAATATGTCCGTCGGGACCCAGCACGGCATCCTCCTCGGCAGCGCCGCCGTTCTGGAGGTAGGCGGATACGGCCTGCAGGTATCCCTCGCGGTCATGGTAATTACCCACTTCCTTGGACAGGACTATGGGGTGAACTACGCCGCCAGCCCGCAGAACGGACGGGATCAATCCCTCCTTGATGTCGGAATAGCCGCCGCTGGGAATGTGGCGTAGAGTATCGGGGCGGCAGAGGTAGATCTCAGCCGACGGCCCGCATGGCGTCTCACCCAGCCGACTGGGATTGAACACAGCCGTCAACTCAGCACCACTGGCCCGGTGACCCTCAGTCAAAAGGCCGATCGAAGGTGGAGACACCATGCTCCCGGACAGAACTATCAGGAGATCACCCGGATCGGATGCCACAGCATCGCGCAGACAACCAGCCGTGCCTTTGGTCAGGTCTTCGGTCAACACCGTTACGCTCAGCGGAGCGTTCTCGCAGGCGGCTCCAACTAAAGCCGATACGTCATCGCCACAACAGACGACCACGCTTTCCATCCCCTCATCGGCGAGGTGGTCAAGCAGCCGCGACAGCGCGGGTCTACGTCCGATGGGCCACAATGCGGTGGGCCGGCGCGCCGCGAGCGGACAACGACCGAAGTCCTGTCGGCCAACCAGAACCACCGTCCGAATATCAGGCTGTGCAGATTTCTTTTGGCGTTCCATCCGCTTGCGTCAGTCTGGTCATCTCTTCAACGAATAGAAGCCGACTCCGGCCAACGAGGAACACGCCGGACTCTAGGCAGCTTGCCGTCCGCAGTCCTCGGATGGTCCCCTCTGCGCCCTCCCCTCATCAACGCACGATGGGAATCCGGCACAAGAAGAGGCGCACACTGCTCCGAGCCTGCTTGCACGTTCAACCTTTCCCCTATGCCCACGCCGGCCTTCCCGCATCTACTCAAGCAGCTCCGGCACCGATACGAAACACTGCCCTTGTTATCTTGCGTCCATCCTAACACAGAACTCGGACAATCTCCAGCCCAATCAACCCTGCGAAGGCGCTTGCGATGCACTGCATTGATAGTGCACGCAGAACGCACCATCGCCACGGTGCTGCCACGCAGAGACCCGGCTGTCGATCTCACACAGCAGAGCCGGAAAGCCATCAAAGCACGTTGCCGGCCTGAGCAGGTGTTCGGCTCATCTGAGCACGAGGGCTGCAACCAATCTCGCATACAAGTTGAACGTCTGGCTCCCAACCGACTCGCAGAGGCTCGGGACACCCAACCTTCAATGGCAACCGAGGCCCATCCGGGCCCACCAGCAGATGCTTTCATACCCATCTTGTACCGGCCCAATCCAGCAACCGCGCGAGACGTGCCCCTACTTGATCCCTTTTGACTTGCCGGGCGTTCTCCCCAGATGCATCGGTCTCGTTGCCGACAATGCCCCGGTAGTGCGTCAGCGCTTCCCGCGGGGCCACGTCAGCAATGGGGCAATGTGGGGAATTCTGCTAAGGATACGGTCTCGAACGGCTCCCACCGAATCTGCCACACTAGCGCCGAGAATCAGTACTCTATAGTCTCCGCTAACGGGCGACGGATGGATGCCGACCGGGTCCTGAGCCTTCCTGCTCTTCCTCTTCACGATGTTGGAGGGGTCGGCACGCGCGGACGCCCGTACGGGTGTCTCGCAACGATGCAGCGCCCGACGTCGACTCGTCCGGACTGACGCCAGCTCCGGCACGGGGCTCTCTCGGCCACACCCGGGCATAGGCAGCCAACAGTTTCGGCGCCTCGTATTTCCACTGCAACTCCTTCTCGACACGGTCACGACCGAATTTCCCCATGCGGCGGCGCGCGTCCGGGTCATCGACCAACTGCACGATCTTCTCCGCCAGATCGACCGCATCATTCCTCTTGGCATACAGTGAGGCTTCCCTCGCCGTGAATCTTCCCTCCGTCAGATCGAACTGGACAATGGGCTTACCTAACGCCATGTACTCCATGATCTTGTTCATGGTTGACTTGTCGTTCATCTCGCTGAACGCATCCGGATTCACACAGACGTCCGCAGTATTGATCATGTCGAGCATCTCTGCGTCGGGAATGCGGCCTGTGAATGTCACATAATCAGACACGCCGAGCTGAGCAGCATAGTCCTTCAAGCTTTCGACCTCGGGTCCGCCGCCAACCAAGCCAAAGTGGATGTCATCTCGATGAATATCAAAGACAATATGTTGGACGGCGCGGAGCAGATAGTCTATTCCCTCCTGCCTTCCCATTGTGCCCACATAGCCAACGAGATACCGACGCCCTTTTCTCAATTCAGGCTTGGCCGCGACAATTCTCATTCGCTCCAAATCCGGACCGCTGCGAACGATGAAGACTCGGTCAGGTTCCATACGGCCCCTTGTGATGGCGATCTCCCGGTACGACTCGTTGGTTGCTATCGAGATATCGGCCGTCTTGAACGTCCAACGCTCTAATGCCAAGAGTATCCTGTAAAACAGACCCTTCTTGCCGAACTTGGCTACGTATAGCTCGGGACCGATGTCGTGGTGGTCGAACACAAATCGCTTGCGGAAGATCTTGAAAAAGAGACCGATGAGAAAGATGGTGTCGGGAGGATTGCAGGCATGAACCACATCGAAGCCGCGGGTAAGAAGAACCTTCCACGCCAGCACGAATTGCCAGAAAAGGGCACTACTGTATTCCACCAGGTAGCCCAATTTGCCGCGAGCTTCAAACGGCAAGCGATGCCGGTAGATGTGTATCCCCTGCCGGAGTTCATACCGCGATTCAAAGCCCTTGTCTGCCGGGCAGATCACCGAAACCCCATAGCCGGCGTCGCGCAGTGTGCATGCTTCTTGCCAAACGCGACGGTCGAACGGCACCGGGAGATTCTCGACGATGATGAGAACGCGCCGGGGCTTACCAGCAGAGCCCATGATACCTCCCCTCCTGAGAGACTTGCGGGGTAATACGGACGAGATCCACAACGACCTGATCGGGACGCAGCCGCGTCAGAACATCCTCGAATTCGGGGTCCTTGTAGCCAATCACGATAACCTCGGCGTGCTGCAACACCTTCTCCACGGTCTCCACCATGAGCCCCGAGATATGCGGGATGTGGTTCAGCAGATAATCCCTATTGGCTCCCACCAGCTTGGCCACACTCACATTGCGATCATAGATGCGAATGTCATAGCCCTTGCCCAGCAACCTCTCGATAACCTCCACCAGCGGACTCTCCCGCAAATCATCTGTCCCGGCCTTG